>QHVX01000466.1 GCA_003222375.1 Acidobacteriota bacterium | reverse complement strand
ATCGACCGCAAATTGAGGGATTTCGAGCCCGATCGTCGGCTGAACCGGCACCGGCGGCCCTCCACTTTTGGGCGCTTTCTGCAGCCCGGTCAGCCGGTCGGACAGAAAGAAGGTGTCGCCGCTGAGGACCAGCCAATTCAGCTCGGTTGGCTGAACAACGACGCCCTGCGGGCAGGCGGAATTGCGAGGCGGTTGAACGGTGTGGCGCCGATCGGCAAATGCAGGAACGGTCACCAAAAGAGCGACGATGACAGACAATCCGCGCATGATGCGGTCTTCTGACGGAATCGTCGCGCAGCGTTACGCGCCGCGGAACGCGACGCTGGCGGGCTCGCGCTCCTGCTCCGGCTCGTACGGAACTTCCTCGATCTGCGGGGGTTCTTCGGCCTTCGGCTTGCGGCTAGAGATAGAAGACCGGCGTCACGTACAGCGTCAGGGTCTGCGAGAAAAGCAAGCCACCGACGACGGCCAGTCCGAGCGGGCGTCGCGATTCCGCGCCGGCGCCGAAACCGAGCGCAATCGGCAGGGTGCCCATCAGCGCCGACATGGTCGTCATCATGATGGGCCGGAACCGAACGACGCACGCTTCGTAAATCGCGTCCTCCGCGCTCTTGCCCTGTTTCTGCGCCTCGATCGCGAAGTCGATCATCATGATTCCGTTCTTCTTCACGAGACCGACGAGCATGATGATTCCAACAAAGGCGTAAATCGAAAGATCGACGCGGAAGACCATCAGCGTCAGCAGCGCGCCGAATCCGGCGAACGGCAACGCCGACAGAATCGTCAGCGGATGAATGAAACTCTCGTAGAGGATGCCGAGGACCATGTAGATGACGGCGATGGCGATGATGAGGAGCAATCCGAGTCCCTGCAGTGACGACTGGAAGGCCTGCGCCGTTCCCTGGAAGTTGCTGGAGACCGTCGAGGGCAAAGTTGTCTTGGCCGCATTGTTGATCTCATCGAACGCTGTTCCGAGCGAATAGCCGGGTTTCAGGGCGAACGAAATCGTGACCGACGGAAGCTGGCCGGAATGATTGACGGCTGTCGGACCGAGCGTGGGCTTCACCGAGGCGACCGCATTCAGCGGAACGAGCTGGCCGGAAGTGGAGCGCACGTAGAGCATCGACAGCGCGGCCGGCGAAGCCTGAAACTGGGGCTGAAGCTCCATGATCACCTGGTAGGTGTTGTTGGTGGCGTAGATCGTCGAGACCTGGCGTGTTCCGTACGCGGAGTACAGCGCATCTTCGACGTCCATGACATCCAGGCCGAGCGAAGCCGCCTTCTGTCGATCGACGTCGACGACCACGGTTGGATTCTTGATCAGCAGATCGGTCTGGACATCCGAGATCGCGGGCATCTGCCGCATCTTCTCCAGCATTTTGTCCGACGCCGGATAGAGGACCTTCGTATCGCCGGCGTACATCGTGTACTGGTAGCTCGAAGAACCGCCGCGACC
>QHVX01000153.1 GCA_003222375.1 Acidobacteriota bacterium | reverse complement strand
TTACGCGCTGACGCTCGGTGCGGTGCAGCAGGAAGTCGAGAGGCGCGAGCACCGATGATCCGATCCCTTTTCCGCGCGCCGATTTTTTCTCCGCTCGGATTCGTCCGGTGGGCGATCGTGACATCGATCCCGTTCGTCATCGCGCATCTCGCGGGGCTGCGTCAATACACGAGCATCCTTTCGCTCACGATTCCCGAGGGCACGCCCGGGCAACTGGCGGCCTGGTACGCGGGCTTCTACCTCATCGCGTACGTCGCGTTCACGCTGATCGCGCCGACGCTCTTGATCGCCGCCTGCGTTTACGCACTCATCTTGAGATCCTTCGCTTCGCTCAGGATGACGTCATCCTGAGCCGCGTCAGACGGCGAAGGATCTCTCCGACGTCATCCTCAACGCTTTCCGAGTGTCTTCGCCAGGTAAGCCCTGATGTGCTCGTGCACCTCCGGCGATGACCACTGGGCGTCGATCTCGTCGGCGGAGACGCTGGCGATGGCGGCGGCGTTGCGCAGGAACGGCTCGCGAATCTGACGCTTTGTCAGGCGGAAATTGGCCGGCGCGATGTCGGCGAGCTGTCGCGCGACTTCATTTGCGCGGTTGAGGAGATTCTCGACAGGAACGATTTCGTCGATGATGCCCATCGATTTCGCTTCCCCGACTTCGATCGTCTTCGCGAGATGCAACATTGGCTGCAGGTGCTGCTGCGGGACGCCGAAGCGGACGACCTCGAGGGCCAGCGGCGGAAACGGCACGCCGACCAGCGCCTCCGGGACACCGATGCGTCCACCGCTCATCAGCCGGTAGTCGCACGCGAACGCCATGATCGCGCCGCCTGCGATGGCGTGACCGTTGACCGCAGCGACGGCCGGCTTGGGGAACACAAACAGCGCCTGCAGCATCGCGCCAAGGGCTTCGACGAAATCCTGGACGTAGGTTTTGCCGCTGTTGACGAGCCGCGGAAGGTCGACGCCTGCGGAAAAAATCGATCCTGTTCCGGTGAGGATCAGCGCACGGATGTCGTCCGACTCGGCCGCCCCTTCGAATTCCGCCTGCAGCGCGCCGCCCAGCTCGAGATCGAGCGCGCTCGCTTTGCCGTGCGCCATGCGCAGCGTGAGGATTCCGTCGTCGACGTCACCGTGTAACACGGCGAGACACTACATCAACTTCTCGATCGTGATCGGCAAATCTCGGACACGTTTTCCGGTCGCGTGGAACACCGCGTTCGCGATCGCCGGCGCCACGCCGACGATGCCGATCTCGCCGATGCCCTTCACGCCGATCGGATTCACGTCGTGGTCTTCCTCGGGAACCATGATGATGTCGATCGAGCGGACATCGGCGTTGGTCGGCACCATGTATTCCGCGAAATTGACGTTGGTGAAAGTCCCGAGTCGTTTGTCAAAGTGCGTCTCTTCCAGAAGCGCCATCCCGATGCCTTGAATGATTCCGCCGAAATACTGGCTTCGAGCGGTCTTGGCGTTGAGGATGCGGCCACCGGCGAACGCACTAACCATCCGCTGCACACGCACGACCGGAATGTCCTGATCGATCGCCACTTCGACGAAGTGCGCGCCGAACGCCTGCGTGGCGTGCGGCTCCTGCTGCGGCGGCTTGGCGTCGAAGCGCGCTTCGACATCATCGAGGTAGTGCTTCGACAGTATCGTGTGATAGCTCTCGGCATTGATCGTAGCGGGATCGACGCCGTCGATCTCCGCAACTCTCTTCTTCAGCGCGTCGCACGCTCCGAAAACGGCCGAGCCGACGCTGGCGGCCGTCATCGAACCTGCCGAGATCGGCGTTGGCGGAAGTGTCGTGTCGCCATACTCGAAGCGAACACGCTCGACCGGAATGCCCAACGTCTCCGCAGCGAGCTGCGACATCACGGTCGCGGTGCCCATGCCCATCTCGTGCGTGCCGGTGTAGATCGTGACCGTTCCATCCGATTTCACGACCGCTCGCGCCGACGCCGGCGATCGATGAGCCGGATAGGTCGCGCTGGCCATTCCCCATCCGATCAGATCGCGGCCGCTCTTCATCGATCGCGGCTCCGGATTGCGCTTCGACCATCCGAATTTATCGGCGCCTTGCGCGTAGCATTCCTTGAGCGACTTGCTTGACCACGGCTTTCCGTCTTCCGGATTGACATCGGCATGATTGACGAGGCGCAATTGCAGCGGGTCCATCTTCAGCGCGTACGCCAGCTCATCCATCGCCGACTCGATCGCGAACATGCCTGGGCTTTCGCCCGGCGCGCGCATGTAGGTCGGACTCGGAAGATTGAGCGATACGATCGGATTGATCGCGCGCATGTTGTCGACGGCGTAGATCGCCTTCGTCGGCCGCACGAATCTTTCGGCATAGGTGCACACGTCGTTGCTCTGGCTCATGCCTTCGTGAATCATCGCGAGCAGCTTGCCCTCGGGATTCGCGCCTAACGCGACGCGCTGCTGGGTTTCAGGACGGTGTCCGTTGCCGAAGAAAAGCTGTTTGCGCGTGAGGAACACCTTGACCGGACGATTGACCATGCGCGCCGCGAGCACGCCGATGACCACGTGCGGCCACGTCGATCCCTTGCTGCCGAATGCGCCGCCGACGAACTGCGACAGGATGTGCACGTTCTCTTTCGGAATCCCAAACAGGCGCGACATCGTCTGCTGCACTGCGAAAATGTTTTGCGACGAGTCGTACAGCGTGAGGTGATCGCCGTCCCACGCCGCGACGATCGAGTGCGCTTCCATCGGATTGTGATGCTCGTGCGGCGTGCGGTAGATCTGATCGATCTTCACGGACGCCGATGCGAACGCGGCGTCGGCATCGCCTTTCGTGAACAAGCTCTTCGCGCGATCGACGCCCTGTTCGCGAAACTGCTGCATGTCGAGTCGTGCCGGGGTTTCGTCGTACGTTACCTTGACGAGCTCCGCGCCACGTGCCGCGTGCTCGATGGTGTCAGCCACGACGACCGCGATGCGCTGTCCGACGTAGTGCACCTTGTTGTCGGAGAAGGGGATGAGTTGCGGCTCGGCGAAGTTGCCCTGCTGTTGTGGAGGGGCAGCCGCCCCCGGCTGCCCAGCGGCCGGTGGCTGGCCGGGCGCAGGGCCGAGTCGCGGCGCGTTCAGATGCGAAATGACGGCGATGACACCGGTCGATCTTTTGGCAGCCGCCGTGTCGATCGATCGAATCGTCCCCGACGGAATGGTGCTCATCACCATCGCCGCGTATGCCATGTTCTCGAGGTTGTGCTCGGCGGCGAACTTCGCGCCGCCGGTGACTTTCTTGCGGCCGTCGACGCGATCGAGAGGCGGCCCGAGAGGCGGCATCATGCGACACCTCCCGCGAGATCGCTCAGCGCGCGCACGAGCGTGCGCTTCATCAGCTCGATTTTGTACGCGTTCTGCCGGTGCGCGACAGCACTCTTCATCTCCGCTTCGGCAGCGGCGCGGAAGACATCCGGTGTAGCGCGCTGGCCGCCGAGGGCCGCCTCCGCGAACTTCGCGCGCCACGGCTTCGTTCCGACGCCGCCGAACGCGACGCGCGCAGAACGGATCAGCGATCCATCGAGATCGAGTCCGACCGCGGCAGCCGTCAACGCGAATTCGAAGGATGCGCGATCGCGGATCTTCAGATACGACGATCGCTTCGCGTGCGGCCCGTCAGGAATAAAAAGCGAAGTGATCATCTCGCCGTGCTTCAGATCGTGTTCGATGTGCGGCGTGTTGCCGGGAAGCAGATGAAAATCCGTCGCGTTGACCTGGCGCTCGCCCTTCGGCCCGCGCAGCGTCAACACGCCGTCGAGCGCGGCGACAGCCACCGCCAGGTCCGAGGGATGCGTCGCGATGCACGCGTCGGAGGTGCCCAGGATTGCGTGCAGCCTGTTTTCACCTTCAATCGCCGAACAGCCCGAACCCGGATTGCGCTTGTTGCAAGGCGTCCAGGTCAGCTCACGGAAGTACGGACAGCGCGTCCGCTGCATCAGATTGCCGCCGATCGACGCCATGTTGCGGATCTGCGGCGATGCGCTCACCAGAAGTGACTGCGAGATCGCAGGAAAATTCTTGACGATCAGAGGATGCACGGCCAGATCGCTCATGCGAACGAGCGCGCCGATCCGGACGCCGCCCGGCACCTGCTCGACCTTCGATAACGGAACAGCATTGATATCGACGACGTGCGTCGGATGCTCGACGTCGCATTTCATCAGGTCGACGAGATTCGTTCCGCCGGCAATGAACTTCGCGCCGTCGCGCGATCCGGCTTTGACCGCTGTCGAGACCTCGTGCTCGCGGACGAAGTCAAACGGTTGCATTGCTGGCCTCCTTCACCGCTTCCACAATTCCCAGATAGCAACCGCACCGGCAGACGTTGCCGCTCATCCATTCGCGAATCTCGGCATCCGAGTGTGCGCGTCCTTCGCGGATCAGAGCGACCGCCGAGCAAATCTGTCCTGACGTGCAGTAGCCGCATTGGAATCCGTCGTTGCGGATGAACGCTGCCTGAATCGCCTGCAGACGTCCGTCACCGGCGAGGCCTTCGACAGTCACGATCTTCTTTCCGCTGTTCATCGCGGCGAGATTGAGACACGAGAGGACGCGACGGCCGTCGATGAGCACCGTGCATGCGCCGCACGCGCCTTGATCGCATCCTTTCTTCGGGCCGGTGATGTCGAGATGCTCCCGCAGCGCATCGAGCAACGTGGTCCTCGGATCCAGCTCGAGTTGATGGACTTTGCCGTTGACATCGAGCGCAACCGGGATCGCGTTTGGATCTGCCTGCTGCGTCGCCGCGGCGTTTTTGCGCGCCTCTTCGCCGAGGAGCGGGGCAACCAGAAGGCCGGCGGTGGCGGCCGCCGATCCGATCATGAACGTTCGACGCGACGGATCGTCAGGTTTATCGTCGTCTTCAAAGCAGGGAGGAAGAGTCATGCGGCACCCCGTGCATCGTTTTTTGCTTCTCGTTCTGCTTGCAACTTCCGCGCGCGCCGGCGATTGCGTCGTCAGGAATTATCGGTTTCATGACGGCGAGACGATGGCCGAGGTTCGCATTCACTACGTCACGATTGGAATCGCGCGCAAAGACAATGTCGTGCTGATCCTTCACGGCACTGGCGGCTCATCGAAGCAGTTTCTCAACGATCACTTTGCGGGCCTGCTTTTCAAGCCGGGCGGCCTTCTCGATTCGAGCAAGTACTTCATCGTCATCCCCGACAGCATCGGCCACGGCGAATCGAGCAAGCCGAGCGACGGATTGGGCCGGAAGTTTCCGCACTACGACTACACCGACATGACTGACCTTCAGCATCGGCTACTCGAGTCCCTCGGCGTCGATCATGTCTTTCTGGTCATGGGCACATCGATGGGCGCGATGCACACGTGGATGTGGGGCGAACGATGGCCGGACATGATGGACGCGCTCGTGCCACTCGCGAGCGCGCCCGATGCAGATCGCCGGACGGAATCGCGTCTGGCGAAAGATGGCGATCGACGATCTTCAGCGCGGCGACCTCACTGCCGCACTTCAAATCATGCTGATTGCCACCAGCGCCCCGTTGCAGTGGCAGAAGAGCGCGCCGACGCGCGATGACGCCGACCGCTGGCTCGCGGAACAGATCAAGACGCGAATGGCGACGACGAATAGCGACGATCTGCTCTACGCGCTCGAGGCGTCACGCGACTACGATCCGTCGCCTGAACTCGAAAAAATCAAGGCGCCGCTGCTCGCGATCAACTCAGCCGACGATTTCGTGAACCCGCCCGAGCTCGGGCTGATGGAGAAACTGATCCGGCGAGTGCCGCGCGGCCGCTATCTGCTCATCCCGACCAGCGATCGCACGCATGGCCACGGCACGCACACATGGCCCGAGGTGTGGGGCGACGCACTCGCGAAGTTTCTGCGGGATATTCGAGGGTGGTAGAATAGATGGTATGACCATTGATTCTGCCGGAAGAATTGTCATCCCACGTGACATTCGAAATGCCATTGGGCTGACAGCAGGCGCGACGGTCGAAATCGATGCCAGCGACGGAGTGATCACGATCGAGCCGGCTCCTCTCCGCGTCAAGATCGTGAAGCATGGGCGGATCTTTGTTGCAGTGCCCGAGGAAAACATCGAAACGCTTTCCGAAGACACCGTCCGCGCCGTACGCGACAAGCTGCGCAATGATCGCGTTCGATAGCAGCTTGATTATCCCCGCGTTCGCTACATGGCACGCTGCCCATCCTCGGGCGCTGCGAGCTTTGCAACACGCCTTGGAGAGCAAAGCGGGCGTCGTCGTTCCGGCGCATGCCTTGGTCGAGTCTTTCGCGGTCCTGACGCGTTTGCCGGCGCCGCATCGAATGGCACCTGCCGACGTCTTGACATTGCTCAAAAATACTTTCGGGTCCACTCGGATCGTGTCGCTGAGCTCCCGCAGCGTATGGCCGTTGCTGGAAAGGCTCACGGGCCTCGGTTTGGGCGGCGGAATCACCTACGACGCCCTCATTCTCGAAACGGCGATTGACGCCGGCGCCGAGGAGCTGCTGACCCTCAACGCACGCGATTACGACCGCCTCGAGCCGCGGCTCCGCGTCGTGGGCGTTTAGAGCATAGAATCCCGCTACCCTCGAGAACGAAGATGACCACTCCGGCAGTGCAGCGAGACACGTCGGCGCGCAGCGATGTCGCACTTTACGCGCTGCTGGAGCTGTCGAAAGCGCTCAGCTCCGAGTTCAACCTCGACAAGCTGCTGGCGGTCATCGTCGAGAAAGCGTCGGCGGTCGTCGAAGCCGAGCGGACTCGCATCCTTCTTTATGACGACGATGAACCGCCGCCGCCGGATATCGATCGCAATCTGACCAATACCGGCTCAGTTCTGCGCGCGCCCGTGATCGATTCGCATGGCAATGTGCTGGGGCTGATCGAGAGCGTCAACAAGAGGACTCAGGCGAGCTTCGATGCGCACGATGAGTCGCTCATGCACGCGCTCGCGACCCACGTGGCGGTTGCCATCGAGCGCGCGCGCATGACCAAGCTGCATCTCGACAACCAACGCTACGAGCAGTCGCTTCGCCTGGCGAGCGAAATCCAGATGCGGATGTTGCCCAGCGGCACGGTGCAGCTTCCTGACAGCGCGCCCTTCGCGATCCACGCCTTCATCCGCCCGGCAAAACAGATCGGCGGCGATCTCTACGACTTCTTCTGGAACGACGAGAGCCTCTACTTCTGTATCGGCGACGTGACCGGCAAAGGCATCGGCGCCGCGCTCGTGATGGCGATGACGAAGACCCTTTTTCGCGCTTACGCCGTCTTCCAATACGATCCGGCGCGATTGCTGTCAGCAGTCAGCGCGCGGTTGTACGAGGAAACGGACCCGTCGATGTTCGTCACCGGCTTCTGCGGATTCCTCAATCTCCGCAACGGCCGGCTGATGTACAGCAACGCCGGACATGAGCCGCCGCTGATCGTGCGCGGAAAATCCGTCGAACGTCTGGTCTCGAAATCGGGTCTCCCGATGGGCGCCCTGCGCAGTTTCAAGTACGTCGTCGAGAAGACCACCCTCAAACCTGGCGACGCCGTCTTCTTGTACACCGATGGCGTCACCGACGCTTCGAACCACGCAGAAGAGTTGTACTCCGTGCAGCGGCTGCGCGAGGTCGTCGAGCACTGCCCCGACTCGGAGCCCTCGACGATCGTGTCGCAGGTCGCGGCGAGCGTCGACCGATTCGCGGACGGCACGCCGCAGGCCGACGATATCGCGATGCTGTGCGTGCAGTACTACGGCGCGCAGCGTCCGATCGAGATGGCCGAGACGTTCAAACGCGATATCTCCGAGCTCGAGGACGTTTTCGATCTCGTCAATCGATTCTTCGCCGCCGCTGAGGTCGACGATCAAGTGAAATACGCCGTCGAGCTGGCAGCCGAGGAGATCTTTACCAATGTGCTGCGACACAATCCGACCGGCGGCGATCAGATCGAGATCCGCCTCCGCATGGAAGGCGACGATGTCGCGCTCAGTCTCACCGATTTCAATGCTCCCCCCTTCGATGTGCACACCGAGGCGCCGCCGGTCGATGTCAATAAGCCGCTCGAGGAGCGCAAGCCGGGCGGGCTGGGCCTCTTCCTCGTGAAGACAATGATGGATAGAGTGGAGTACCACCGCGAAAATGGAAACAGCACGGTGACCCTCTTCAAGCGGGTGAAATGACGATGTTCGACATTCGCGAAGGCGAAAACAAGGAGCTGATTCTCGCAGGCCGCTTCGACGCCTCGCAGGTCGAGCGCGCCCGCGGGGTCTTCCTGTCGCTCAACGAAGGAAAGACCGTCGACTTCGCGCAGCTCGATTACATCTCCAGCGCCGGCCTGGGCGTTCTGCTGGCGGCGCAGAAGCGGCTGTCGCAGCGCGGGCAGTCGCTCAAGCTGATCAATGTGAACCATCACATCAGGGATGTGTTCCGCTTCTCCGGATTCGATCAGATCTTTGAGATCGCGTGACGCGACCAACTTTTCGCGTCGCGCGTTGTATTTGATGGAAGAGGAAGAACTGGACAGGATCGCTGTCGACCGGTGCCTGCAGGGAGACGTCGATGCATTCGGCGTGCTGATCGAGCGTTATCAGCGGCCGGTGTTCAACACCGTCCTGCACATGGTCGGGGATGCCGAAGACGCCCGGGAAGTCTGCCAGCAGGCGTTCATGAAGGCGTTCGAGCACCTGGCGAGTTACGACCGGGAGCGGAAGTTTTTCAGTTGGATTTATCGGGTCGCGGTCAATGAATCGATCAACCATCTCAAAGCGCGGAAGCCCCACGAAACACTCGATGAACGACTCCAGCATCCTCGCGCCAATCCCGCCGAGCGGTTCGAAGAGCTCGAGGAGTGGACGCATCTGCACGAAGCGATCATGAATCTCGAGCCGAACTACCGCGCGGTCGTCATCCTCCGCCACTTCGTGCACTTCTCCTACAACGAAATCGCAGAAATCCTGAATCTTCCCGAGAAAACGGTGAAGTCGCGCCTCTTTACTGCCCGCCAGCAGTTGCGAGAGGCGCTGGAGGCAAAGGGCCATGGCCATCAGTGATGAGGAAGTGGTGAAGCAGCTCGAATCCGTCCCGCAGGTCGAGCCGCCCGATATGCGGGCAGCGGTGATGGGTCGCTTACGTAGCGCCGCCTCTCAGGCGGCCCCGCCGGCTAAGAGCCGGCGCCACGTCCTCGCCGGCCTCGCCTGGGCGGCCGCCATCGTGATCGTGGTCGCCGTCGTTTACGTCGAGCGAAACTCGCTGCCGTGGGAGCACACCGAAGCCACGATGGCGCCCCTTCCCTTCGATCGCTGGAAAGTCGTGACACGCATCGGCGTCCCCCAGGAAGGGCGCCTGACCGTTCGCCGCAACGGCGATCAATTCGCGATTCAGCCCTTCGCGTTCAACGGCGAGCCGATTTCGGTCGCCTGGGACCAGAAAAAGCTCGATATGTCCGATGTGCTGTCGGACACCGGAGGCCCGGAAGTCGTCATCCTGCGCAAAAAGAATGGCGCGTCAGGCTGGGCTGTCATCCAGCTCAACATCGGAGGCCACGAGGTTTTGAAAACAGCGATTTCGATCGATTGACCAACTTTTCCCCCAATGACGGGTATTGACGTTTGAACCAACCAAGGAGGCTCTCATGAGTAGTGAGAATAGAAAAAAGGTGCTCCTCGGCTTCGGTGCGCTCGTGGTCATCCTCGTTGCAGCGATCGCGCTCTGGCCACCCAACTTCCGGAAGGAAGATGCTTCCGGCGCCATCGGTGAGGTCCAGAAGCATCGTGCCCCGCAGATCACCCAGAAGGACGTGGTCCTCGGCAACGAGACCGTCAAGCACCAGCAGAAGGTGCTTTACGCGGACTTTCTCGCGGACGCAACGAAGCTGAAGGCCCTCGGCCACGCGACCGAGCAGCAGCTCGCCGATTTCGACAAGGAAATGTACTCCCGCTGGATCGCGGTGGCGGAGGAAGTACTCGCCGAGGAACAGGCGGCCGCGCGCACTTCGGCGAATCGTAAGACGCTCGACGCGGAGATCGCCGAGGCTGCCAGCTTCGTCCGCGAGCATCGCGCGAACCTTTCCGAATCCGACATGGCGCTCGCGAATGGCAAGCTGGCGCACATCGCGGATGAGGAGATGGTGAGGTCGATCATCAACCTGGCCGACGAGCAGTTGGCGGCAGCAGTCAATCACCTCGCATCGGCCAAGCTGGAAGACGAGTATCTCGCGGTCGCGAAACAGCTCGAGAGCGTCAAAGCCGAGCTGAGCTCGCGAGATGCCTTCGCGCTTTCGATGGCCGACGAGCTCGAATACCTCAAGGAAACCGAGGCGAATGCGCGCATCGCGGCCGCAAACGTGTCTGAACAACAGCTCGCCGAACGCAGTGAAGAGCTCTACGCCAGGGCGATGAAGAACATTGAAGAGCAAGACCTGGCCGACGAGCAGATGGCCACGAAGTTCCGCGACATGGACGACGAGATCGCCCGCGCGCAGCGAATCGTCGGCGCCCAGGCGGCGATGGCCAGCAACGCGATGCTGTCGAAGACTCTGCGAGCTACCGAGGAGGCACTCAACGCCGCGGATACGGAATTCCGCTCGCGTACCACGGCGGCTCTCGGCGAAGAGATCATGGCAGTCAGGTCGTTGCAGAGCACCAACATGGCTTCCAGAGCTTCGCTCGAAGGTAAGCTCTCGAACTTACAGGCCCGGATGGCAGGCGCAAGGTCGGCGCAGTAGGGGCACAGGGTGGAGCGCCGGTATGATGCCGGCGCTCCACTTTACCCATGCGCAGCGCGTCGATCGTCTCTTCGCTCGCTTTCGCCATTGCGCTGACAGCGCAGGCGCAACACCTCGACTCCCGCCGCACTCGCGATCTCGATCTCATCTACTACGACAAAGCCCACGAATATCTTTCCTACCACCTGGCCCGCTCGTTCGAGAACTCGCTGGCCTTCGACAAGAAACTCTTCGGTTACACGCCGTCGGAACCGATCGTCATCCTGATGCAGGATTTCGGCGACTACGGTCACGGCGGTACCTCGACCGTTCCGTGGAATTACATCAGCATCGGCATCGAGCCGTTCGACTACGTCTACGACGTGATGCCAACTAACGAGCGGATGAACTGGCTGATGCATCACGAGCTGATCCACGTCGTCGCGACGGACAAGGCCGCCGACGCGGACCTCAGATATCGAAAGCTCTTTCACGGCAAAGTCGCGCCGATCAAGGAAGAGCCGCTGTCGATGTTCTACAGCTATCTCGCCAGTCCGCGCTGGTATTCGCCGCGCTGGTATCACGAAGGCATCGCGGTTTTTCTAGAGACCTGGATGGCCGGCGGCGTCGGACGCGCGTTAGGCGGCTACGACGAGATGGTTTTTCGCACCATGGTGCTCGAGAACGCGTACTTCTACGACGTCGTGGGACTCGAATCGGAAGGGACGACGATCGATTTTCAGATCG
>QHVX01000152.1 GCA_003222375.1 Acidobacteriota bacterium | reverse complement strand
CCGCCCCGGCATCGAGCGGCGCGACATTGATGCGATTCGCCATTGCGGCATTGACGGCTCGCGTTAGCGTCGACGGAGGACGCGACCCGGGAGCGCGCCGGTCATCCGGCCGGAGCGCAACACCGCGGTGCCGTTGACGATCACGTCGCTGATGCCCACTGCGTAGTGATGCGGATCCTCGTACGTCGACGTGTCCGCGATCGTCTTTGGATCGAAGACGATTATGTCGGCCTTCATCCCGGGCTCGAGTACCCCGCGGTCCGAGAAACCTGCGCGCGACGCGGCGAGTGACGTCATTTTCCGCACTGCTTCCTCGAGCGTGAAGAGGTGTACGTCGCGAACGTAGTGGCCGGCGACGCGCGGAAAAGTTCCGTAAGCACGCGGATGCGCGCCTGCTTCGCGCATGACGCCGACCACCGCTCCCGAATCCGATCCGACTGCCACCCATGGTTGTTTGAGCGCGTACTGCATATCGTCTTCATTCAGTCCAAAGTAGATGCCGATCGGAGACGAAACGCTTCCTTCAAACAACCGCAGCGCCGCCTCGGCAGGATTCGTTTGCATTGCCGCTGCGATTGCGTTCAGCCGCTTGCGCTCGAACTGCTTGAGCGTCGGGCTCGGAATTTGTCGCAGGAGAATCGAAGATCCATCGCCGACTCGCATCGCTTGCGCGACTCGGGATCGCGTCGCCGGATCCTTCAGCCTGGCGACGAACTGAAGATAACCGCCCTCCAGCGCCCACGCAGGCACGACCGAAGTGAGATCCGTCGCCGTCGCGGTGTAGGGATAGACGTTCGATGCGACGTCGAGTCCGCTCTTCTGCGCCGCTTCGATCTTCGCGACGACCTCGCGCATGTGACCGCGCATCGCGCCGCCGACTTTCAGGTGAAAGATATTGACGCGCACGTGAGCGTCGCGTCCGATGCGAAACGCTTCATCGAGCGCGCTCATGATGGTGTCCGATTCGCTGCGCAAGTGCGTCCAGTACGAGACCCGCGCGAGCGCCGTCAGCTCGTCGGTCGTCGCGAAGCGTCCCGGCGGATAAATCAGCGCTGTTGAGAGACCGATCGCGCCTTCCCGCATCGCCTGGTCGATGATCGCCTGCATCCGTTTCAGCTCTTCGGCAGTCGGAGCACGATCGACGGTTCCGATCACCATCTCACGCGGATTGGCGGCGCCGATGAAGAAGGCGAAATTGATCGCCGAGCCGCGCTTTTCGATCACCTTCATGAATTCGCCGAGGGTCCGCCACGAAACGGGCGGCCAGCCGGTCGGTTTCGTTCTCTCCATCTCGGCAGCCATCGCTTCGTTGAGCGGTCCGGGCGAGTGACCCTCGCCGGTCAGCTCAGTGGTCACGCCCTGCCGAACTTTTCCTTCGAGATTCGGATCGATCAGGACCGATCCTTCCGAATGCCCGAGGACATCGATGAATCCGGGGGTCACGACGTGGTTGCGTGCGTCGATCGTGTCCTTCGACGTGGCGCGCGAAAGGTCGCCGATCTCGACGATCGTGTCGCCGCGAATCCCGACATCGGCGCGAAACCGTGCGCGTCCGGTGCCGTCGATGACGTCACCATTGATGATGCGGACATCGAGTTGCCGAGTGCCGGGCGACGAAGACTCGGCGGCGCAGGTGAGCGCCAGAAGAACGGCCAGAATGCGCATTGCTGGAGAGCGCGCGAGCAACAGTCAGGCCGAGACGGTACGATCCGTCTACATGTTCGATGTGCGGTCGGTGAAATTCGTGTTGTGCGCTGCGATGATCGCCGGCCTCGCGCTTAGCTGGCGGCTGTGGGTTTCCTTGCACCGGTTGTATCCACGGATCCCCGTCGATGGCCTGCCGTTATTCAATCCCCGTCTCGAGGCAATCGCATACGTCCTCTTGATCGCGTCTTTCGCGGTGGCGGCATTCGTGCGGCGGCCCGCAATTTTTCTCGGCGTGGCGGTCATTGTGATCGCTCTGTTTGTTGCCGGAGACCAGTCGCGCCTGCAGCCCTGGGTATTCGAATACGCCTCTCTTCTTTTCGTGATCAGCTTCGGAAGCGAAGGAGCGATGTCGACGTGCCGGCTGATCGTGACCGCGATCTATTTTTGGAGCGGCGTGCAAAAGATCAACGTCACATTTCTGCACACGACGTGGCCTGATTTTGCGGCCGGTTTGATTCAGCGCGTTCCTCAATTGCGTCCTGCCGGAATCGCCGTGCCGATTGTCGAGTGCGCTGTTGGAATCTGCCTGCTTGCGCGCCGCTCGCGGCGACCGGCTATCATCGCGGCAGTTCTCCTGCACGGCGTCGTTCTCGCGTCGCTGATTCTCACTGGCGAGAACAGCGTCGTCTGGCCCTGGAACGCGGGGATGGCCCTCCTGGTGGTGATGCTCTTCTGGAGGTCGTCGGAGCCGGCGTCGCAAATCATCATGAATCGCCGATTCAGGCTTCACGCGCTCTTCGCGATTCTGTTCGTCGTGATGCCGGCCTTCAGTTTCGCCGGCTGGTGGGATGCGTATGCCTCATCGGCGCTCTACTCCGGGGATATCGCCCAGGCTGTGGTCTACGTCGATTCGCCCTTGATCGCGCGCTTTCCAGGGTCGATGCGCGAGTACATCTGGCAACAATCGGAACCGATGTTTCTCGACATCAATCGCTGGAGTTACGGCGAGCTCAATGTGCCCGCTTATCCGGAGCCACGGGTGCTGTGGCGCATTGGCCAGGAAGTTTGCAGCGATTACGCACGCGCCGTAAATGCTATGGTCCGCATCTTTTATCGGCCTGACTGGCGAACCGGAAAGCGTGAATCTGAAATCCGGATGTGCGGCCGTTAGCGCGCGATGGTGACTCGCGCCGGTTGCTGCTCTGAAGCTGCGGTCGGATACACGAAAAACAGCTCGTTCTGGCGAACGAAGGTGTTGCGAAGCAGCAGAAGGTAGGGCTGCTGGCTCTTGTAGGTCATCAGCACATTGTTCTTCATCTGCTGCGCGTGTTCCGAAAGCGGGTACGTCGCCCACGAAAATGCTTTCAACTTGTTCGGCGGAAGGAGCTCGCGCTTGCGCGAGTTGACGAGCGACTTGATGCGCCGCGAATGCACGAGGTAGCCGAGCCGCGTGGCCTTCCACTGCATGTTCTCGAGTGCGAGGTCGACGATCTCCGCGGCCGCTGCGTGATCGGGATGCTTGTCGAAAGGCACCGGCGCGATGACCATCGTCGGTCGTGCAGTTGCGATGACCTGCTTGAGATCGTTCAGCGCGTTCTCGATTTTGTATTGCGATCCTGGCGACAGCGCATCGTCGTACGGCACTTCATGCGCACGCGTCCCTCGCGACCGAACGACGGCGTCGGGATTGTCGACCATCGTGCGCAACCCGCGGTCGGGGTAGCCGAGGATGAAGAAGTGATCGGGAGTTACGCCGAGGATCTTCATCGCTTCTTTGGCTTCGGCGATGCGAGTCTTGCCGACCGAGAGGTAATTCGACGCCGTCGGCTCGAGTGTCTTGTGCAGCAGGCGTGCGGAAAATTGGTTGCAATCGCCGGCGGTCAGGTAGACGACGTAAACCTCTGCGCCATTCGCAATTGCGTCGATGGTGTAGCCGCCGGCGCTGATCGCCTCGTCGTCGATATGCGGCGCCACGATCAGGATTCGGTCCTGATTCCCCGGCGACGCGAGGCGCGGATATGCCTTGCTTTTGCTGGCGGTTGCAGGAGTCAGCATGACCATAGCGACGACGGCGATAAGCGAGAGCAACATTGGGGACCCCGGGGACCGCGACGAATTATACGTTAGAGACCGATTCGTGGGTCGCGCCACAGGCCGACCTGGCGGCGGCCGTAGTCGATCGATATCAGGAATCGCGACAGCAGCCGATTGCCGATGCGCGGCGCCGATACCTCCGCGATGCGCACGTCGACGCTCCCGAAGTCCGTGTCCGCGATCTGAACGTGTGCGTTCCGTCGGTCAGGGCCCGCGGCGGTTCGCGGCAGGATGAGCGTGTCGGGCGAGGTGGTATCGACAATTGCCGACGTGACATGACCGTCCACGACGACGTTGATCATCGGATCGTCGGTGAATCGGTAGACGACCATGAGCTCGGAGTGAATCCCTTCCTTTTGAAGAGTGAAGAGCCCGTCGCGGTAGTTGATCGTGATCGCGCGACCGCCCCAGACATCTTTTCCGACGATGCCGTCCGCGATTCCGCCGAGGTTGGTGACGATAGGGGTGAATCGAAGCGACTCGCGCTGATTGAGTTGCAATGAATGGAGGCCCTCGACCGCAAACTTCGGATCGACGATCGTTCGTTGCTGCGCGGAGCCGATCAAAAATCGGCCGTGGCGTCCGTCGATCGTGGCGCCGTCGAGGAATAGAAGGTTGTTTCGAATTGCGAAGGCCATGTTGACCTCGCTGCCGACCGGCTCGTTTTTCCACGGCGCCACCGACGTGCACGCGAGCGCGAATACGAGCGCCAGCGCGCACGTTGCGTGACACGGGAATTTCGAGTACATACCGCTTCCGCTGCAACAAGGACGCCGGAGGGAATGATGCCAACCGAAGTGATGACCGAGCCGACTGCGAAGAAACGCACGTTGAGTGAATTCCGCAACGAGCCGCTGACCGACTTTAGCAAACCGCACAATCGATCGGCGATGGAATCCGCGCTCGAAAAAGTGAAAGCGGAGCTCGGACGCGAATATCCGCTCGTCATCGCGGGGCAACGCATCACCGGCCTCAAAACCTACGACTCCACCAACCCTTCCCACAAAGGCCAGCTCCTCGGCAAATTCCAAAAGGGCTCAAAAGCGCACGTCGAGCAGGCGATCAGCGCGGCGTGGAAAACATTCGAGAGCTGGAAGCGCGCGCCGGTGACTGTACGCGCCGGACTTTTGGTGAAGGCCGCGGAGCTCATGCGGCAGCGCAAACACGAATTCTCCGCGACGATGATTTACGAGGTCGGCAAGACGTGGCCGGAAGCGGATGCCGACACCGCCGAGGCGATTGACTTTCTCGAGTTCTACGCGCGCGAGTCGTATCGCTATGCCGGCGAGCAGCCGATCACGAAAATCGAATCGGAGGACAACGCACTGGTCTACATTCCGTTAGGCGTGGGCGCGGTCATTCCGCCGTGGAACTTTCCGCTCGCGATCATGGCCGGCATGACGTCGGCGGCAGTTGTCACCGGCAACACCGTGGTGCTCAAACCGTCGTCCGATGCTCCGTGGATCGCGTATCGCTTTTTCGCGCTGCTCGAAGAAGCCGGCATGCCGGCGGGCGTCGTCAATTTCCTCAGCGGCTCGGGTGGCGAGGTCGGCGATCCGCTCATTCAAAGGAAGTCGGGCTGCACATCAACGAGCAAGCAGCAAAGCCGCAGCAAGGTCAGGTCTGGATCAAACGCGTCGTCGCAGAGATGGGAGGGAAGGACGCGATCATCGTCGATCGCGAAGCCAAGAATCTCGATGACGCCGCATCGGCAGTGGTGGCATCGGCGTTCGGATTTCAAGGACAAAAGTGTTCCGCGTGCTCGCGGCTGATCGTCGACGAAGCGATCTACGACGAGTTCCTTCCCCTGGTCGTGGAGAAAACGAAAGCGCTTCGCATCGGAGCTCCTGAACGAAGCGACGCACAAATCGGACCGGTGGTCAGCGAATCGGCGATGCGCAAGATCAAGGAGTACATCGACAAAGGCGCTTCGGAAGGACGTCTGGTGGCCGGCGGCAAAGTGCGTGCCGAGGATGGCTACTTCGTCGAGCCGACTGTGATCGCGGATGTCGATCCACACGCGACGATCGCGCAGGAAGAAATCTTCGGGCCTGTGCTGGCGGTCATCAAAGCGAAAAACTTCGATGACGCGCTTCGCATCGCGAATGACACCGAGTTCGGCCTAACAGGCTCCGTTTTCACCGACAATCCCGACAAGATCCGTCGCGCGCAGGAAGAATTCTTCGTCGGCAACCTCTATTTCAATCGCAAGTCGACCGGCGCGCTCGTGGGCGTGCATCCGTTCGGCGGATTCAACATGTCGGGAACCGACTCCAAAGCCGGCGGCCGCGATTACCTCGGCCTCTTCCTGCAGGCGAAGGCGATCTCGAGAAGAGTCGGTCCACAACCGCCGCGGGGCGGTGATTAATCGTCATCCTGAGCGGAGCGAAGGATCTCAAATTACGTTGCTCGAGATCCTTCGCCGTCTCCGCGGCTCAGGATGACGTTACGCCGCTCGCCGTTTTTGCTTCGCGACTTTTGCGCCCTGCTTGCCCAGCGCCGTTCGCGTTCGCTTCGGCAGATGCGCAATGGTGCGCTTCCGTTTCGCTGCCGCCGCCGCCCGCTTGATATTGCGTCGTGCGGCGGCGCGCTGACGTGAACTCGTCATTGCCTGCCTCCGATCCGTCCGCCCTTGCGCATCGGCTCGTGGTCCTCCGGCTTTCCGTAGCCGCCACCGCCGGGTTTCTCGCCACCCTTGTGCACTTTGTTCACCGTTGCCCACGCGCGACGTTCCGCCTCTCTCTCGGTCACGCCACGCGACTCATAGCCCTGCTCGATATGCTCCGCTTGTCGCTTCTGCTTGTCGGTGTATTTCTCTTTTGATCCTCGCGGCATTGATGCTCCTCCTTATTGCAATGTGAAGTTGACGGTCAGATTGAAGATGACGTCGACCGGTTCACCGTTCATCGTTCCCGGCTTGAACTTCCATTTCCTCACGGCGTCGACAGCCGCTTCGCTCAGGCCCATCGAAAGGCCTTTCAGAACCTTGGCCTTGTCGACGTTGCCGTCCTTGTCGATGATCGCCTCCACGATCACGACGCCCGCGATCTTCGCCTTGCGCGCGGTATCGGGATATGTCGGCTCGACGCGCTTGATGACAACCGGCGCCTTGACGTCGCCGCCAACCCGCAGCGGTCCTTCCGGCTTCGGTTCCGGCGGTGGCGCTTCTTTCGCTTCGCCCGTTCCGCCCACCGTCCCGCCCACCACGCCGCCCTCTTTCCCACCCAACACCCCGCCCAACTGACCGCCGACCGTGCCGCCGACCACACCTCCCTGCACTCCGCCCTGAACGCCGCCTACGTCTCCGCCCGGCACGCCGCCTGGCTCGCCAGCCGGCTTACTTGGCTCCGAGGGCGCGACGTTGGTCGCGGACGTCATCGGCGCCTCCACCTTCGGCAGTTCCTTCGGGATTTCCCTGGGCTGCACGAAAGTCGGTTTCGGAATCTGCACTGGCTTGATCGTCGGCTGCGGCGTCGAATGCGGCGCGCTCGAAGCAGCCGGCGGGGGTGGGGGCGGTGGGGGTGGCGGGGGTGGGGCGGCGCTGGACGCTAAGAATGCGCGCATCGGCTTTTCAGCGGCCACCTTGTGCGTCGCCGTCGCCGACATGAACACAATGAAGGCGATGAGTAACCCATGGACTGCGATGGAAGCGATCGAGAACTTTCCGGCGCCTTTACCACGCCGCCGTTTAGAGGATTCGATCAACTGCTCTTGTAGATCCATGCCCAGTTATTTGCAAAGCCTTCGCCATTCCGTTTGTCTTTTATTTTCAAAGTGTTAGAATGAATTTCGGTGCGTGGGCCGATCTGGGTGATGTTTCCATTATTGGTGCATTGCGCCGTGACGCAACCAGTCCCCAAAACTCGTCGTGCGACGACGATCGGCGATCTCTGCGCCAAGGTCGAGTGCGCCAAACGCGCTTCCAGCAACGTGAAAATTGCCGACGGCAAGCTCGTCAACGACGGCAAAGAGCTGACTCCGAAGTTCGCGGCGATCCAATCCTTCGACGTCTCGCTGGATCGCGGCGAAGCCATCTTTTCCGCAAAGCGGAATGACAACTTTCACATCGGACTCGTCGCGCTGGAGGGCAGCGAGATTCACTGGATTCCGGAGGACCCGGCGGACGAGACCGATCCGCAATGGGCGCCGCGTGGCAACAAAGTCGCGTACGTAGTGCACGGAAAGGCGGGCGACATCGTGCGGACCGTGCACATTCCAACCGCGACGCAACTCAGCGTCGCTTTTCCATACGCGACTGTGCGCGCGTTCGCGTGGGATAGACTGGCCGAACGGTACTTTGTCGTGCTCAGCAGTCCCGATGCGTCGGAGCGTATCGAATCGGTGAAGTACGACGGCCAGGCTTCTCGCGTCGACCTTGTGCCTGAGATCAAACTCAATGTTGCGAGTGAGCCGCTCGGCGGGGCGCTCCTGCTCCGCCCGAAGAACATTCGGTACACCGAAAAGGTCCCCCTCGTCGTCTGGATTGCGAATCCACCTTTTCGGTGGGATGACGACCGAGGGGAACTGATGCGCAACAAGAGGGTGGCTTGTGCGATCATGCCTCGTGCGCCGGATGACGCATTCTGGGCCGCCGTCGACGCCACGCCATGGATCGACGCCAGGCGTATCTATGTTTTGGGCGGCCGCAGCGAGCGTGGCATTCCGATAAAGGACATCAATGGCGTCCGATGAACCCAAGCAGAAGAAATCGACATTCCGCGAGTACTACGAAGCGCTGCTGATCGCGGTCATCTTCGTCAACTTCGCGCGCATCTTCGCCTTCCAGGCCTTCAAGATCCCGACGGGATCGATGGAAGACAATCTGAAGGTTGGCGATCACATCATCGTCAACAAATTCATCTACGGACCGGCGTCAGACGCCTGGAAACATTTTTTTGCCCTCCGCGATCCGAAGCGCGGCGACATCATCGTCTTCCGCTATCCGCTGCAGCCCGATACCGATTTTGTGAAACGCGTCATCGGCATGCCCGGAGACACGATCGAGATTCGCGACAAGAAGGTCTCGGTGAATGGGAAACCGATCGATGAGCCGTACGTGATTCACGTCGACTCGACGACCTATCCCTTGCAGCCCGCGCTGCCGGAGCCTTATCGCTCGCGCGACCAGTTCGGCCCCTACACGGTTCCGCCGGGGCAGTACTTCGCAATGGGGGACAACCGCGACCGATCGAGCGACTCGCGCTACTGGGGGACGGTGCCGCGCTCCATGATCAAAGGACGGGCATTCATGGTGTACTGGTCGTTCGCCGGCATCCCCCCTCCGCCCGACAGCCCCCCCTCGGAGCGGCTCAAGGAATTGGCGGGCGTGGTCATTCACTTCTTCACGCAGACCCGCTGGGAGCGTACATTCTTCATCGTCGACAGCAAGTACCATTTCACTCCGACCCTGCTTCCGGAGACCGACACCGGCTACAGCCCATGAGCCCAGAGGCGACCAGCGAAGAGCCAGCAGTGACGACCGAGGTGGAAAGCGCGGTCGTGGTCGACCGCAGCAGCCACTCGATTTCCCGCCGCCGTATTCCCGAAAACGTGCTCAAGGTGTTGTATCGCCTGCATCGAAGCGGCTATCGCGCGTACCTGTGCGGCGGCAGCGTTCGCGACCTGCTGATGCACCGGCCGCCGAAGGACTTCGACGTCGCCACCGACGCGCATCCCATGGAGATCCGCCGCCTGTTCCGCAACAGCCGGATCATCGGCCGCCGGTTCCGGCTGGTGCACGTGATCTTTCAGGACATGATCGTGGAGGTATCGACATTCCGTCGCGAGCCGGAGCGCCCCTCGGAAGAAAACGCCGAGCTGTTGATCACCGATGACAACACGTTCGGCTCGCCGCTGCAGGACGCTAGGCGGCGCGACTTCACGATGAACGCGCTCTTCTACAACATCGCTGACTTCTCGGTCATCGACTACGTCGGCGGGCTCGAGGACATGGCGCGGAAGCACGTGCGCGTGATCGGCGATCCCGACATCCGCTTCCGCGAGGACCCGGTGCGCATGATGCGGGCCATCGAGTTTGCCTCCAGGCTCGGATTTCAGATCGAGGAGGGGACATACGCGGCGATCCTGCGCCACAAAAACGAGATCCTGAAAGCGTCTCCGCCGCGCGTTTCCGAGGAAATCCTGGAGCTGCTGCGGCGAGGCTGGTCGCGCGGTGCGATCCGTCTGATGGTCGACAGCGGGCTGCTGGAGCCGCTTCTGCCCGAAGTGTATCGGGCAATCGCTGGCGATCGCGCACCGTACTTCTGGAAAATGCTCGAGGTCCTCGATCGCACGGTGCAAGCGGGCAGAAAAATCTCCGATGCCGTCTTGTTTTCAGTGCTCGTTCTGCCGTGGGTGATGGAAGAGCTGGAGCAGGAAGAGCAGCGTCGGCACGGGCGGATGCGCATCGGCGACGTGTTGGTCTTCATCCGCGATCTCATTCAGCCCATCTGCGCGCGCATGGCCCTTCCAGCAGGGATGCGCCATCAGATCGAGCTGGCGCTGGAGACGCTGTGGCGATTGCTCGAGCCTCCCGCGGACCGCCGCTCGCAATTCCGATTTGTCTACCGCGAGCCGTTCAGCGACGCGCTCTCGCTGCTCGAGCTTTACGCACTGTCGTCAGGCAAATACATCGAAGTGTTCCGTCAGTGGAACGCGTTCGCCCAGCGCGTCAAGCGGGCGGAAGGGGAGGCGCAGCCGCTCCCGCATCGGAAGCGGCGGCGACGGCGTTGACGAAGCGCTGGTCCGCCCGCGTCACTCGTGAGAGCGACGCTCTCGATCTGGAGAGCGGCGTTTTTTCGAAGAAGGATCCTCGCAGCATTGCCCAATCGCTGAAACGCTCGGCGGAACGCAGCCGCCGGCGCAAGAGTGGCGCCTACCAATCCGCCATGTCGATGCTGACGTTCTACATCAACCGCGCCGGCAAGAATCTGTCGAAGACGGATCGCGCCCGGCTCGACGCGGCGAAGGACGAGCTGCGGCGTTTGTACGGCCGGCCGGCTAATTCGACCCGATCGCGATCCCGAACTGATCGTTGACGCGCCGATTGAAGACCTCGTGGATGCGCGTGTCACCCTGAAGGGCATCCACGGTCGATCTCACGATGAGCGCCGCGCGCGTGCCCGTGATTTGATCGGTCGCGATGGCGGAAGCCCAGAACTTGAAACTCTCCTTCGCGCCGGGGGCGATCGTCGTGTCGAACTTTCGGCTCGTGGTCTCCAGACGAAACACGCCGCCGCCCATGCTCTGCAGCGTCAGGCGCTTGACTGTGATCGGGGTCGGAAACCTGTTGGTGAGCGTGATCCTGAAGCTGACATCGACTTTTCCCTTGTCCCCGGAAAAGGTCATCGGATGCGCGGTCTGCTCGATTTCGAATCGGACTTTGTCGGTCGAGTCGTAGACGGGGTCTCCGGTTGTGGCCGAGATTTGCGCATCGCGGGTTGTGCCGCAAGCCGCAACCAGCAGCGCAATCTCCGAAGATGCCCGATCTACCAATTTACGTCGATCACCACGCAACGACACCCTGCGATCCTCGCGTGCTCGATGCGATGCTGCCCTTTTTTTCGCAGAACTTCGGAAACCCGGCGTCGCTCACCCACGAGTACGGCCGGCGCGCCGCGAACGCAGTGGAGGACGGACGCATCGCCATCGCTCGATTTTTCGAAGTCCAGCCGAACGAGGTGTCCTTCACCGCCGGCGCAACGGAGTCGAACAACATCGCGCTGAACCTTCTCGCTCCCGGCGATCATCTGATCACCTCTGCGGTCGAGCACAAATCGGTGCTCGCGCCTGCGCGCCGTCTCGAAAAGCGCGGCGTCGAATTGACGGTTCTGCCGCCCGATCGCGAGGGTTTTATCGACCCCGCCGCGCTGCGCCACGCGATCCGCCCGAATACGAAGCTGGTGTCCATCGAGGCAGCGAACGGCGAGATCGGAACCCTCCAGCCGATCGACCAATTTGGGACGATCTGCAGGGAGCGGGGTGTGCTGTATCACAGCGACATCACCCAGGCTGCTGGCAAGATTCCACTGAGGCTGGCCAATGTCGACCTCGCCTCATTTTCCGCACACAAGTTGTACGGACCGAAAGGCATCGGAGGCTTTTACGTGCGCCGCGGCGTGCGCATCGAGCCGCTGATCATCGGCGGCGGTCAGGAGAAAAATATCCGCTCGGGGACGGTCAACGTGCCGGGAGTCGTCGGGATGGCCGCGGCTTTTCGCATTCGCAAGGAAGAGATGGCGGATGAGGCGACGCGGCTCACCGCGCTGCGCAATGATCTGTGGGAGCGCGTGACGAGCGCCATTCACGGCGCTTCCGTGAATGGTCCGCGGGAGTTAAGATTGCCGGGCAACCTGAACGTCAGTTTCGACCG
>QHVX01000097.1 GCA_003222375.1 Acidobacteriota bacterium | reverse complement strand
GCCTCCTTCTTCACGATCGAGTCGATCGCGGTGTAGGTTTCCTTCTTGATGTGCGGGTTCTCGGTGATCGCCTCCACGACGATGTCGCATTCAGCGAGATCCTTCAGGGAGACGGAACCCTTCAGATTGCGAAGGCAGAGGTCCTTTTCAGAAGACGAGAGTTTTCCTTTCTCGACGAATTTGCTGAGGCTCTTGTCGATGCCGGTCATCCCCTTGTCGAGAAATTTCTGTTCGACTTCGACGACCACTGTGTCGTAACCCGATTGCGCCGAGACCTGCGCAATGCCCGATCCCATCAAGCCGCACCCGAGAACGCCTACGCGTTTGATCTTTGACATGGCCGCGCATTCTACAAGTTGGGACGTTAGGATGTTGGGATGTCCGGCGGGTCCAACGTCCCAACATCCCAACGTCCTAACACCCTCCGTCCCCAGGTCATCCTCCTCGGCATCATCTCGCTGCTCAACGATTCGGCGAGCGAGATGATCTATCCGCTGCTGCCGGTGTTCCTGACCGCCACGCTCGGCGCGACGCCGATGATCGTTGGGCTGATCGAAGGCACGGCGGATGCGCTCTCTTCGATTCTCAAACTCGTGGCCGGATCGATTTCCGACCGGCTGCCGCGCAGGAAATCGCTGGTGGTCGGCGGCTACGCGCTGGCGACGGCGTCGCGCGCCTGGATCGCCATCGCCGGCCGCTGGACCAGCGTCCTCGCCGCCCGTCTTGTCGATCGGACCGGAAAGGGCATCCGATCCGCGCCGCGCGACGCGATGATCGCCGACGTCACGCCCGTCGAGAGCCGCGGCAAAGCATTCGGATTCCAACGCGCGCTCGACCACACCGGTGCAGTCGTCGGCCCGCTCCTCGCGATTGTTTTCCTCAATGCGATGAAGCTTCCGATGCGCACCGTGTTCATGATCGCGGTGATTCCGGGCGCGATCGGCGTCGCTCTCTTGATTTTGTTTCTGCGGGAACCGCCGCGCGCGACCAAACCCAGCAACTCAGCAACCGAGCAACCCGGCAACCTTCCCCGCCCCTTCTACTACGCGCTGACCTCGATCGCGCTGTTCTCGCTCGCGAATTCGAGCGATGTGTTTTTGCTGCTGCAGGCGAACGCCGCCGGCGTGGCCACCGGCATGTTGCCGGTACTGTGGTCGGCGCATCACGTGATCAAGGCGCTTTTCTCGACCGGCGCCGGTGCGCGTTCCGACGTCACGGGCCGGAGAAAATTGCTCGTCGTGGGATGGTTGTTTTATGCCGTAATCTACTTCGCTTTCCCTTTCGCTAGATCGTTATATATTTTCGTAATACTTTTTGTCCTGTACGCGATTCCGTTCACGCTGACCGAGGGAGCAGAGCGGGCGTGGATCGGCGATCTCGTTCCGGCGGACGTGCGCGGCAAAAGCTTCGGGTTGTACTACCTCGCGACCGGACTCTCTGTCCTCGCGGGCACGGCACTGTTCGGCGCTCTCTATCAAAACGTCTCGCCGCGCGCGGCGTTTTTTACGGGCGCGGCGATCGCGGTCGCGGCTGCGCTCTCCGTCATCGCAGGAAGGGGCAGAACAGCTCCGCAATCTCTGTGATCTCTGTGACATGGCGACCGTACGACGGTCACACCGCGGCTCCGCGCGCTTCGAGAATCAACCGCGTCTTGAGGTCGAAAAGATTCTTCTCGAGGCCGACCGGATAGCGATGCGGATTCACGAAGCGCTTCACGCCGTCGTGGAAGCGATCGAGCTGCGCGGCGCGGCGCGTGCGGATCTGCTCGATCGAGGGCAGCTCGTAAACGCGCTTTCCCTGTCGAAAGATCGGCACGAGGAGATCCTCATGTGCCGCGTTGTCGGGCACATTGCGGCGGCGCGTCAGATCGAGCGGATCGACGATCGTGTGCACCGGCTCGCCGCCCAGTTGATCGAAGATCATGTCGGCGCCAGCGAAGCGGCGGACTTGAAGCATTCCGGGATTCGAGGTCTTGATCGCCTGCTCGGAGATCTTGATCCGATACTGCCACTCTTTTCCTGGCGGTCGGATCGCCGACAACTTGTAGACGCCGCCTAACGCCGGCTGATCGAACGCTGTCACCAGCTTCGTACCGACGCCCCACAGATCGATCTTCGCGCCCTGCTCTTTGAGGCTTGCGATCAGATGCTCATCGAGCTCGTTGCTCGCGCCGATCACGGCTTTCGGAAAACCGGCGGCGTCGAGCATTTTGCGGATCTCCTTCGACAGATACGCCAGATCGCCGGAGTCGAGACGCACCCCGATCATTTCGTGTCCCCGCTGCCGCAGGCGCTTGCCGACTTCGATGGCGCGCGCGGCGCCTTGCAGAGTGTTGTAGGTGTCGATCAGAAACAAACAATTCTCGGGCATCACCTCGGCGTATTTTTCGAAAGCTTCCAGTTCGCTGTCGAAGGCCATGACCCAACTGTGCGCGTGCGTTCCCTTCACGGGAATCCTGAAATCGGCGCCGGCGAGGACATTCGACGTCCCGGCGCAGCCACCGATGTACGTGGCGCGGCTGGCGGCGTGACCGCCGTTCACGCCTTGGGCGCGACGCAATCCAAAGTCGATGACCGGATCCCCTTTCGCGGCGTAGACGACGCGGGCGGCCTTGGTGGCAATCAGCGACTGAAAATTGATGATGTTAAGTAGTGCTGTTTCTACGATCTGCGCCTGGAGGATCGGGCCGATGACGCGGACCAGCGGCTCATGCGGAAAGACGACCGTGCCCTCCGGCATCGCGTCGATGTCGCATGTCAGGCGCAAGTCTTCGAGGTGGCGGAGAAAGTCTTCAGAGAAAAGATTCAGCGTGGCGAGAAAATCGAGATCGTCTCTCCCGAATTGCAGCGATTCGAGATAGCGCACAACTTCCTCGAGACCGGCCGCGATTGTGTATCCGCCGTCGAAGGGATTCTCGCGAAAGTACAGATGAAAAATCGCGTCGTCACGATCTTTCCCGCTCCTCCAATAGCCATAGGCCATGGTGAGCTCGTAAAGATCGGTGAGGAGCGCGGAGGAAAACGTTACGCCGACTCCATCATCTCCGCGGGGATGTCGAAGTTCGACCAGACGTTCTGCACGTCGTCCTGATCGTCGAGCATCTCCAGAAGCCGCATCGTCTGTTTCGCTTTCGCTTCATCGAGCTTCACGTACATCGACGGAATCTGTCCGATCTTCGCTTCCACCGTCGGGATGCTGTTCTTCTCCAGCGCCTGGCGCACGGATTCGAAGCTGTCCGGCGAGGTGTAGACCTCGTAGGCCTCGGGGTCCTTGGTATCGAGATCGTCGGCGCCCGCTTCGAGCGCGATCTCCATCAGCTTGTCTTCGTCGACAGCCTTTTTCTCGATTGTGAAAAAGCCTTTGCGATCGAACTGGAATTTCACCGAGCCGGGGGTACCGAGGTTGCCGCCGTTTTTTTCGAAGATGTGGCGGATTTCAGGCGTCGTGCGATGCGAATTGTCGGTCAGCGCCTCCACGATGATCGCCACGCCGCCGGGACCATAGCCTTCGTACGCGATTTCTTCATACGTGGCTCCCTCGAGCTCGCCGCTGCCGCGCTTGATAGCGCGCTCGATGGTGTCCTTCGGCATGTTGCTCGCCTTGGCTTCGTTCACCGCGGCACGCAGGCGGGGATTGCCGTTGATATCTCCGCCGCCCGAACGCGCGGCGACCGTCATTTCTTTGATGAGGCGCGTGAAGAGTTTTCCGCGCTTCGCATCGGTAGCACCCTTTTTGTGTTTGATCGTGCTCCATCGACTATGGCCAGACATGCGAGGCTCCTATCGGAAGGGAGCCGAATTATAGTCAAAACGTCATCCTGAGCGCAGCGAAGGATCCCTGTTGACGAGATCCTTCGCCGTCTTCGCGGCTCAGGATGACAACGTGCCGAACGGCAACTTCCGCAGCCGCTTGCCCGTCAATGCGAAAATCGCGTTCGCGACGGCGGGTGCAGTGGGCGGGAGGCCGGGCTCGCCCGTTCCGGTCGGCAGCGCTGTGCTCGGGACGATGTGCACTTCGACGACCGGCATCTGATCGATCGTGAGCAACGGAAAATCGTGAAAGTTCGACTGCTCGACCGCGCCGTTCTTGATCGTGATCGCCTCCGCGAGTGCGGCGCTCAATCCATAGACGACTGCGCCCTCGACTTGTGCCGCGACACCGTCGGGATTGACCGCCGTTCCGCAATCGATCGCGGCGACGATGCGATGCACGCGCGGCGTCCCATCCTTGTTGACCGACACCTCGGCAACCTCGGCGACGTAGGTCAGGAACGAATGCCACGCCGCGAATCCACGCGCGCGACCGGACGGCAGCGATTTTCCCCAATTCGATTTCTCGCGCACCAGCTCGATCACGCGCCGCAGACGGTCGGATTCGTACGGATACGGCGCGCTGCCGCCCTTGCGCTCGATTTTCTTTCCCGTCGGTATGAGCGACAGTTGAAACTCGATCGGATCTTTCCCGGCAGCGTGCGCCAGCTCGTCGATGAACGACTGCACGACGAACGCGTTCGAGGAGTTCTCGACCGAGCGCCACCATCCGCGCGGCACGTAGGATTTCGCGGATGCAAATTCGGCGCGGACATTCGGCACGTTCAACGGAAGCTGCTCGTCGTCGAACATCTCGCTTTCGTGCGGCTCGCCGCGACCCATGTAGGTATTGATCGCGGCGGCAGCCAGGCGGTGATGCCATGCGGTGACCTTGCCGTCGTTGTCGAGGGCCGCGACGACGCGCTGCACGTTGGCGGGACGATAGAAATCGTGCTGCATGTCGTCCGCACGAGTCCATTGCACCTTCACCGGCTTACCGACTGCCTTCGACAAGATCGCAGCCTCGACCGCGACGTCAGGAAACGCGCGGCGCCCGAATCCGCCGCCTAACAGCGTGACATGGACCTTCGCCTGCTCCGGCTTGGTGAAACCAACCGCCCCGCCCGCCGCCCCGCCCCACCAATCGGGAAATTGTGTCGGCCCCCAGATCTCGATGCCGTCGGCTGTGACACTGGCAGTCGCGTTCATCGGCTCCATGGTCGCGTGCGCGAGGTACGGAAGCTCGTACGTCGCTTCGATTTTCTTTGCTGCCGATGCGAGGGCTGCGTCGACGTCGCCCTCGTTGCGAACACGCTTCCCCTCTTTCGTGACGAGGTCGCGCATCTGATCCATGAGCGACGCGGTCGTCTCGCTCTTCGCGTCGCCTTCATCCCATTTCACGATGAGCGCGTCGCGGCCTTTGAATGCGGCCCATGTCGAATCGGCCACCACCCCCACGCCCGCCCACGGCGCCTCGGCGCCATGCGGATCGATCTTCACGACGGCCTTCACGCCGGGAATCGCTTTCGCTTTCGAGTCGTCGAAACTCACGACTTTTCCGCCGAAGACCGGCGAGCGCAACACGGCGCCGTACAACATTCCGGGCACGCGGACGTCGATCCCGTAAGTGCCCTTGCCTTGCATCAGATCGCGGTTGTCGAGACGATCGGCTTTTTTGCCGATGATCGTGAACTTCGAAGGATCTTTGAGCGCAACGTCTTTCGGTACTTCGAGCCTCGAGGCGGCTGCCGCGAGCTCACCGAACGTCGCTTCCTTCGAGCCGTGCGTGACGACACCCTTCGCAACGGCGCAGTCCTTCGCGTCGACGCCCCACTTCGTCGCGGCAGCGCTCACCAGCATCGTCCGCGCGGTGGCACCCGCTTGTCGCATCGGCGACCACATCGTACGGATGCTTCCGCTGCCGCCCGTCCCCTGCCGCCCGTATTTCTTGTCGAGATCGGCCTGACGAATGCGGACTTTCTTCCAGTCGGCGTCCATCTCGTCGGCGACGATCATCGGAAGCGCCGTGCGCACGCCCTGCCCCATCTCCGACTTCGCGACGTAGATCGTGACGATGCCGTCCGTCCCGACGTGCACGAACGTTCCGATCGGTTTGACGAAGTCGCGTCGACTGACTTTGACCACGCGCATGTCACACCTCCTCGGCGGCGCGATGGATCGCGCGCCGGATGCGCATGTACGTGCCGCAGCGACAGAGATTGCCGCCCATTGCATCGTCGATCTGGTCGTCGGTGGGCTTTTTCGTTTTCAGCAGCAGCCCGGCGGCGCTCATGATCTGACCGGCCTGGCAGTAGCCGCACTGCGGAACGTTCTCCGCCATCCACGCTCTCTGAAGCGGATGCCTGCCGTCGGGAGAAAGGCCTTCGATCGTGACGATCCTTTTCCCGGCGACCTTTTCGAGCGCCGTGCTGCACGATCGAATCGCTTCGCCATTCGCCAGCACGGTGCACGATCCGCACAGGCCGCGACCGCAGCCGAATTTCGTGCCGGTCATTCCGAGCTCGTCGCGGAGAACCCACAGCAGCGGCGTATCGGGAGAAGAGGAGACGGACTGCGGCTTACCGTTGATCGTCAGCTTCGTCGGCATCGAGACCTCCGAGTTTGGCGGATTCTACGACCGTTTCGTCATCCTGAGCCGCGCAGACGGCGAAGGATCTCTAGCTTCGTAACACTTTGTTACTTGAGATCCTTCGGCCGCTGCGCGGCCTCAGGATGACGTATGCGCGTCATTTCGCGAATCGCACCGGAAGGCCCATCTCCTGCAGCAAATTGTGAGCGCCGTCGACGGCGTCCATCACCCACAGCATGTAGACCGCGTCGACGTGGATCGATCGCGTGATGTTCGGGTCGACGACGAAGTCCGATCCGAGGGATTCGTAGGTCCCGTCAAAGAGAAGGCCGCACAGCTCCCCTTTCGCGTTGAGCGTTGGAGATCCCGAGTTGCCGCCGGTCGTGTCGACGTCGGAGAGAAAATCGACCGGGACTTCTCCGAGCTGCGGATCGACGTAGCCGGCGGTCTTGTTCGCGCGGATCGCGTCGAGCTCGTTCTTCGGCGCGTCGAATTCGCCCGAGCCGGTGTTCTTCTGCAGGATGCCGCTGACGGTCGTCTGCGGCGCGTACACGACGGCGTCCTTCGGCGTGTAGCCGACGACTTTGCCGAACGTCACGCGCAGCGTTCCGTTGGCATCGGGATACACCCGGCCGCCGCTCGACGCGCGCAGCGCTTCCATATACACCGGACGCAGACGCGACATCGCGCCGGCGAACTCTTTGTCCTTGCGCTCATTTTCGAGGAGCAACGGCGAGAGGGCCGCCGCGAAATCGACCATCGCGTCGTGATGCGTCATCAGTTGCGCGGTCGTCTCGGTTTGCATCTGCTTTCGAAGCGCGAGATCGGCGATCTTCGTGTTGCCGTAGAGCTGATCGAGGAACTTGTCGACGCCGCCATTCTTCGCGATGAGCTCATCGACGGCCGCGATGCGTTGATTGGCGGGAAGTTTCTGCGACTCGTTGATGAAGTATCGAAGTCCGGCGCGATCGCTCTGCGGCTCCAGCGATTTCTGCGAGCGCGCGATCCCCTCGCCGATGCGCGGCCAATCGCGTTCCTGAAATCCCTGATTGCGATCGATGTCGGCCTTCGGCCGCTCCAGCGACAACCGATACAGCGTATTGGCCTGCGATAGCATCGGCGAGCTGCGGAAGAGCCACTGCAACACGGCGTCGCGCTGCTGCGTCGCGAGCGCCTCCTGCTCGAGCTTGCTCATCTGATCGACGATGCCGGCATATTTCTGCGCATCGGTGTGCGATTTGACGTACGCGGCCAGGTCGTTCTCACGATGTTGCCGCTGCGTGACGATCCCGAATTTCTCGAATCCGCCTAACGTGCCGGTGTAGTTTTTCAGCAGATTGTCATTGCCCTTGATGCGGCTGGCGTTCGCGATCTCGACCGCCTTGTTGTTCTTGCCCATCTCGCGAAGGATGTTGTTGAGGTCCGTCGCGTACTTGATCGTCCTCGGATAGGTGTACTGCTGCATGTTCGCGACTTCGGCGGATGTGCGGTAGCGGAAGGTCCGACCCGGATAGCCGGCGACGATCACGAGATCGCCGGGGTTCACGCCTTCGCCGGAAACTTTGAGGATGTGGGTCGGATGGAAAGGAGCGTTGTCCTTCGAATAATCAGCGGGCTTGCCATCCTTTCCGACGTACGCGCGGAGATACGACCAGTCGCCGGTGTGGCGCGGCCACATCCAGTTGTCGGTCTCGCCTCCGAAATCGCCGACGCCGAGGGCCGGCGCGTAGACGAGGCGGACGTCGCGGATCTCCATCTGCGTCGTGCGCAGGTACTGCGAGCCTTCAAAGAACGAGGCGACGCGGCAGCGCACGCCGCCCGGCTTCTCGCATTCCTCGACGAGCTGTTTCGTCGCGCGGTCGAGCGCCTTGACCACGCGCTTGGTCACGTCCTCGATGTTGGTGGTCACGAAAATTCGTGAGCCCGGGCCGGCCGCCAACTCTTCGTCGCGCGTTTTCGCGAGGAAGCCGTTGGTGATCAGATCGCGCTGCGGCGTCGAGTTGAACTGCAATGCGCCGAATCCGCAATGATGGTTCGTGACGACCAGGCCATCGGGCGAAACGAACGACGCGCTGCATCCGCCGAGGGAGATGACGGCGCCCATCGGGTCGCCGGTGAGATCGGCGAATCGGTTCGGATCGATCTTCAATCCCATTTTCTTCAGCTCATCGGCGAGCTGCGGAATCTGTTGCGGCATCCACATGCCTTCGGCCGCAAATGCGTTCGTGGTGACGAGTGCGAGCACTGCGATCAGTGTTTTTTTCACGATCTCTCCTCTAGTCGTTTCAAAACCGCGTTCCCGGCGGCGCGCGTCCCCAGCGAGCCGCCCAAATCTTTCGTCGTTTCGTTGGCGTCGACAGCGGCGACGACCGCCGCCTCGATCGCTTTTGCCTCGCTCGCGTAACCGAGGTACTCGAGCATCATCGCGGCGCTGAGAATCGCGCCGATCGGATTCGCAACGTCCTGTCTCGCGTATTTCGGAGCGCTGCCGTGAATCGGCTCGAACAGCGAGACTTTTCCTGGATTGATGTTGCCCGACGCCGCCACCCCCAGCCCGCCCTGCAGCGCCGCGCCGAGGTCGGTGATGATGTCGCCGAACATGTTGTTGGTCACGATGACGTCGAACATCTCCGGCGCGCGGACCATCTGCATCGTCAGCGCGTCGACGAACATGTGGAAGTGTTCGATTCCTGCGTACTCCCTCCCGACTTCCTCGAAAGTTCGCATCCACAAGTCGCCGGCGAAGCGCATGACGTTGTTCTTGTCGGCCATGCAGACGGATTTGCGGCCGGTCCGCTTCGCGAATTCGAAGGCGTAACGAATGATGCGTTCTACGCCCTTGCGGGTCGAGACGTCTTCCTGCACCGCGATCTCTTCGGCGGTCCCCTTTTTGAAATTGCCGCCCATGCCGACGTAAGCGCCTTCGGTGTTCTCGCGAAAGATCACGAAGTCGATTTTCTGTTTGTCCTTCAGCGGCGAGAGTCGCTCATTGAGCAGCTTGACCGGCCGATAGTTGACATAGAGATCGAGCTGGAAGCGCATGCCGAGGAGAATGTCGGCGGCGTGCTTCATGTCCGGAATGCGCGGATCGCCGAAGGCACCGAGGTAGACCGCGGCGTAGTTGTTGCGGATGTCGTCCATCGCGCCGGGCGGAATCGAGACGCCGGTCCGCAAATACTCGTCGGCATTCCAACCGAAGGGAACAAACTGCAAGCCGAGCTTGCGCGATTCGTTTACCCTCTCCAGAACCCGCATCCCCTGAGCGATGACCTCGGGACCGATCCCATCGCCGGCGATGACGGCGATTTTTTTCGCCATTGCGGGCGCGGATTATATGGGTTTGTTTCGTCATCCTGAGGCCGCGAAGCGGCCGAAGGATCCCCGCTCACGAGATCCTTCGCCGTCTACGCGGCTCAGGATGACGAAGAATCACTCCACGCGAACCGGATTGCTCATCTCCGACGTCGACTGCCAGCTCTCATAGTATTGGGGGCGCGGCTTCAGCGCCGTCGAAGTGACACCCTTTGTAAGTGGCGGAAACATAGCGGCCGGTCAGATCGCCGTTGTGGATGTAGGTGAAATCGCCGGTGTGGAAGTTGACGGCGACACTGTTCCCGTAGTCGGCGCGGTAATTCAGCATTTGCTCGCCCTGCGCGATACCGTGAGCGTCGAGCGCCGCGCTGCTGTAGACATCGACCAGAGGACCGTAGTAGCCGACGTCCGCCGGTTTTCGCAGATCGACGTGCCCGAAGATGATGGTCTTTTTGGCGACAGGATCGTACGTCGCGGATGTGATCACGGGCGCATTCGGCACGGGCCGGGCCGAATCGTCGGCGACGTTCGGCGTCATGAGGTCGAGCGCGAAGTCGATTCCGAGCTGACCGTTGCCCTTCATCGAGTTGCCGCGCACCTCGATCCATTTCGATTGCGGCGAGATCGCTACTCCGAAATCGCGGTTGGACCGGATCACGTTTTCATCGGCCATCCCGAACTGGCAGCCCGGTCCGAAGTAGACGCCGCTGGCGCCGTTGTTCTCGATCGTGCTCTCGTAAACAGCCGGGTAGTACGCGTTCTCGAGCCAAACGCCGCTGCGGCGGTTGTCGCTGATGACGCTGTCGTGCAGGTACAGAAACCCTGTGCCGAAGCCCATCAGGCCGCGCAGATTCCCGCGAATCTCGCTGTCGGAAATCTCGGCGTGTCCGGCAGTGAGCAGAATGCCGGCGCCTCCCCAATTCTCGATCGTGAATCCGGTCAGCGTGAGGTCTTCGCCGCTGTACCTCAGGCCGTGCCCATCGAGGCCGTGTCCGTCGAGGATGATCTGTTTCTGGCCGTCGATTGCGATTTTTTTCGCGCCGAGCATGGGGAGAGATCGTTTCATAAGTTATTTATAATTTAGATGGTGCGATAAGTTCAACATTTTTCTTGTCAACGGCTTCCCGAACGCGCGGATCGCAGAGCGCACGCGTCTCGGCATCCCAGTCGTACTTCCAGTGCGCATAGCCCAGAACGTTCACACCTGGATGCGCAACGAGCTCCGTAACATCGCTCACGTAATCGAGCAGCGCCACGATTCGCTCCGTCGTCAAATGTCCCGCCTCGGCCACCCCGATGGTGCGGCCTTCGCCCGCCAGGCGATTCAGCAACGCAATTGGAAGACGACGCCTCCTACCCCCGTGATCGTTCACGACACGCACGTAATGGATTCCGTATTCGCTGGCCAGTCGCCGCACGACGCGATTGCGCTCGATCTGCGCGCGCAATTCCGATTCGACATTCTTTTTGGACGAGAGAAGAAATCGCGCCCAGTTTCGCGGCAGCGGCTTTCCCGTCGTGAGCGCGCGCTCCTCGACGAGCGTCAAATGCACGCCCACTTCGAGCGAGGGCACCTCGCGCAAGCGCGCGACAGCGTCATCGAACTCGCGACCGTTCGCGACGATGGAGCACGCGGTGACGATGCCGTTGCGATGCGCTTCGATCGCGCCGGTGGTCATCCCGCGGTCGAGGCCGACGTCATCCGCGGTCACGATCAGCTTTCGCAAGGCAGAAGTCAGAAGGCAGAAGGCAGAAGTCACAATGCAGGAGGCCGCAGTTGTTTTACTTCTGCCTGCTGCCTTCTGCCTTCTGACTTTTCGCTGCCTGCTGACTTTCTTCGCATATCCGGATACAGCTTGATCAGCTCTGCGAAGATCTTCAGGATCACAGTGGGCGAAGACAAGTGCGACTTCCCGCGGATGCGCGGGAAGTAATCGAGGCCGATCTGCTGGATCGCGAATCCGTGATTCTTCGCTTTGACGATCAGCTCCGCGTCGATCAGCGATCCCTCGGACTTGAGCTCGATCCTTCGCGCTTGAGAAGCTTGAAAGAGAAGTTGATGTCGCGGTGCGGCCAGCCGAAGAGCACGCCGATGAGCGCGTTGTAGACGTACGAGTAAATCGCGCGCCGCGGACCCTCGATCGTTCGATCGTGGCGATAGCCGGCGATCACGTCGGCGCCCGTCACCTGCATCGCACGGATGGCGCGGCCGAGGACGTCGGGGTCGAATGGGAGGTCGGCGTCCATGTACAAAACGAGATCTTTGGTGGTCGCCGCGAAACCGGTCTTGAGCGCGCCGCCTAATTTCCGATTCTTCTCGTGGCGAATCACGCGGATGCGAGGATTCTCGGCGCTGCGGCGTGCGACCAGCATCGGCGAGGCGTCGGTGGAGGCGTCGTCGACGATGATGATTTCGTAGTCGTCGGTGTACTTCATCAGCGCCTCGACTGCCGCGTCGATGGCGTGATCGATGTTCTCCTCCTCGTTGAACATGGGGATGACGAAGGAGACGGACGGGCGCCGCATCAAGGCGATTGTACGACTCGAAGGAGCTGGACAGCGAGGATGCGCGGATCCTGGTTGTGCAAAACGGTCGCGGGCGCAAAGGCCTGGTCAGAGTGGATCGCGATGTCCGCCGACGAGATCCGGATCGTGATCGGCGCCGGCTGCTTCGTGACTCGTGTTCGGATCCCCGCGACGGTCACGACATTCGCGTCATACGGCGTGTCGGGCGAGAGGCGAAAGATCAGCGTCACGTAGCGTTCGTGCGCGGCCGGCAAGCGGATCAACGCGTCGCGCGCGAGCCAGCGCCATGCGTCGCCGGCGACCGTGCGCTCGAGCGGATAGACGCCGCTGACCGGAAGAAAGCGCTCGGTCGGCGGAATCGGCTCGAGCGTCACCACGCGATAGTGATTGCGCGTCAGCTTGCCGTAAGCATCGCTTTCGGGCCAGGCAAAGACTTTCGCCTGCGATCCGCCATCGCCGAACACGACCAGCGGTGTCTCGAGCCGGTTGTAATAGGCGATCATCGCCTTCTCGACGGATGTCGACGCAAACCGCATCAAATGTTCTGCGTGCGGCCGCAGCGAGAGCTCATACGCGATGACGGTGTTAGGCGGGTAATGCGAATTTGCGAACGCCGCGGCGGCTGCCGGTGGTGATGGAACCGATCGTCGCGTTCCAATGATCGGCCAGGTGTACGCCAGCGATGCGGTTGCCAGAACGATCACCGCGATCCAGGACGTCCAATCCTGCAGCAACCAGAAGGGAGATCGCGATCATATGCGGCAGGCTGTATCGCGCGCCGTCGGCGGGATCCATCACGTAGATCGCGAAGACGAATTGCAGGGCCGTAAAAATCGCGATGGGGATCAGAGGACGCTTCGGCCGGCGTGCGAGTCCGAAGATTCCGAGCAGCGCGACCCCGAAAAGAGGTAACGCGATCCATTTCGGTCCCCACGGATGCGCGACGAAACGCGAGAGAATCACGTTGGTTGTGCTCGCGCCGCGCGACATGGCAGCATCGTGCGTCGCGACGTAACTCGCCTGCCGGCTCTCCCACAAAAGCAATTTGCCCCAACCGCCCGCTGCATCCATCAGCGGCGCGAACCAGGCGATCGATAGCACCATGAAGCTGACGACTCCCGCCGCGATCTTGCGAATGTTTCGCGTCCACAACAGCAGGATCAGAAAAAGCGGCAGGACAGAGACG
>QHVX01000096.1:9060-9424 GCA_003222375.1 Acidobacteriota bacterium | reverse complement strand
CAATCCGGTGAGGGCAGGAATGGTCGCGCGGCCCGAGGATTATCCGTGGAGCAGCCATCGGGCGGTACTCGGTCTGACGCAGGCGCCTGGTTGGCTCGCGGTCGATGATCTCCTCGTGCAATTCGGACCGCAGCGCGATCTCGCTCGCGCGAACTACAAGAGTTTCGTCGACGCCGCGATCGGTATCGATGAAAGCCTTTGGGAGGGTCTCGTTGGTGGAGCGTATCTTGGAAGTGAAGAGTGGATCGCGAAGTTGCAGGAAAAGATCGATCTGAAGCCTCGGTCCGATGAGCATCCCCGGTTTCAGCGTCTTGTTGGCGAGCAGTCGATGGCGGAAATCGTTGCCGGCGTCGCCGAATGTCTC
>QHVX01000096.1:0-8965 GCA_003222375.1 Acidobacteriota bacterium | reverse complement strand
TGTCGCTTCGATCGTGAGCTCGCCGGCAACGGCGTTCTGCAACGGTGGGTCGATCAATGCGTCTCTACCATTCGTGGAAAAAGCGGTAAACCGAAGGTGTCGCCTAACTCATCCAGTTGATGCCGGCTTCCTTGTTCCACTTCGTCGTCATCTTCTTCGACTTCGTCCAGAACTCGAGCGAGCCCCGGCCGGTGATGTCGCCCACCCCGAACTTCGATTCGTTCCAGCCCCCGAAGCTGAACGGCTCGCGCGGAACGGGCACCCCGACGTTGACGCCCACCATCCCGGCGCTCGCTTTCTCCATCACATAGCGCGCAACGCCGCCGCTCTCGGTGAAAACCGAGGCTGCATTGCCATAGCGCGATTTGTTCTGCACCCGCACTGCCTCCTCGACGTCTCGCGCGCGAATGATCACCATGACCGGTCCGAAGACTTCCTCGCTCGCGATCTTCATATCGGGCGTCACGTAGTCGATGAGCGTCGGGCCGACCCAGAAACCAGGACCTTCTTTTCCTCTCCCGTCCACCAGCACCTTTGCGCCCGCCTTCTCGGCCTCGGTGATGTAAGACTCGATCCGCTGTTTTGCCTCTTTCGAAATGACAGGGCCGATCTTCACGCCCCGCATGATCGAGACCATGCGATTGATGATGTGGTCCGTATTGCCAACCGCCATCATCACCGACGCCGCCATGCAGCGCTGGCCCGCGCAACCCGACATCGACGCGACGACATTCGACGACGTCATGTCCGGCTCTGCGTCCGGCATCACGATCAGATGATTCTTCGCACCGCCTAACGCCAGCACGCGCTTCAGATTCGCAGTGCCGCGGCGATAGACGATCTTCGCCACGCGCGTCGATCCGACGAAGGTGATGCCCTCGATGTCGGGGTGATCGCAGATCGCTTCGACAGTTTCCTGTCCGCCGTGAACGACGTTCAGCACACCTTCCGGCAATCCCGCCTGGCGAAGCAGTTCCGCGATGCGGCCGGCGGAAAGCGGCACCTGCTCGCTCGGCTTCAGGATCATGCAGTTGCCGAGGGCGATGGCGTTGGGGATGGTCCAGTTGGGCACCATGTTGGGGAAATTGAACGGAGTGATCGACGCGACGATGCCGACCGGGAATCGTTCGACGCGGCATTCAACGCCGCGGCTGACCTCCAGCACCTCGCCGGCTGTGATCTGCGGAAGCGAGCACGCGAATTCCGTCAGCTCCGCACTCTTCAAGATCTCCGCGCGCGCCTCGCTGTCGACCTTTCCGTTTTCTTCGGTGATCAGCGCGGAGAGCTCGTCAACGTTCTGCTCCAGGAGCGTTTTGTAACGAAAGAAAATCTGCACGCGCTCCTTGATCGGAAGATTCGACCAGGCCGGAAATGCGCGCTTGGCGGCCTGAACTGCCCGGTCGACCGCCGTCGCCGGCGAGAGCGGAACTCGGGAGATGACGCTGCCGCTGGCAGGATTGGTGACGTCGAGAAAGTTGTAGCCTTCGCCGTCGACGAACGTGCCGCCGATGTAATTTCGGACCGGGGGATACTTCGTGCTGATGTCGATTGCACTCATAAACGTGCAATGTACGCCGGACTTCAGCGCCGCGCCAGTATCCAGTCGATGGTCGGCTCGATCGCGCGCGGCGGAATCCGGTCGAGGAGCGGCACTTCGTCGCGGCCGCCGGTCTTCGCCACGAACCCTTCGTGATCGACGTTCGGGATGATGACGACTTTCGCGGCCGGATTGACCGCCGCGATCCGTTGTGCGTGCTCCGACGGTGGTACGCGCGTATCGAGCGACCCGAAGAGCAGGAGCGTCGGAATGCGAACGCGCCTCCAGTAATCGGTCGGAACGAATCGCTCGTTGTTCTGCCACCACATCGCGAGCGGTGCGTCGCGGCTGATCATGCCGCCGAACCGCGGATACCACCGCGCGCCCTTTGCGGCTTCATCAGCGGCCTCGAGCTCGCCGCGATGCGCACCGGTCATCAGGTAATCGAAATACAACTTGCGATACTCGAGCGCATTTCGAATCTCGTTCGCGCTGAATCCGTCGGCACGCAATTCGGCCTCGGTCCGCACCAATTCCTGCGTGTTCAGGTCCGTCGCGGGACAGGCCGCGCAGACGACGAATGTGATCGCGGATGATTTCGACGCCGCGATGGGCGCGATCCAGCCCCCCTGGCTCGATGCATAGACACCCAGATATCGCGGATCGACGTCGCTGCGTTTTCGGAGCATGCCGGCGGCTGCGATCACATCGTCCGCGACATTCTCAAACGTTCTGCTGCGCCAGTCCGCACGTTTGTCGAGAGCCAGAAAGATGATGCCGCGTCGCGCGAAATAGGGAGCAGGCAAATCGCCTGCGCCCGGAACGGCGACGATCGCTTGATGCCGGCCGCTAACCGTCGGAACGTACAGCGTGCCGCCGGCAACATGTTCGACTCGGAATGCATCGACTCGGGTCGCCACGGTTTTTGAATTGATCGTCAGGCTGTTTTCAGAAAACTTCACGCGAACTGTGACCGGCGACTCGACGCCGATCGACGGCCCGCCCACCCACTCGCCCTCGCCGACGCGCAGACGCGACATCCGTCCGCTGTCGTAATCGAGCAGCAGGAGCGTGTCGCTGTCGGTTTTCGTGAGCGAGTAGAGATGGTCGCCCGATCGATATAGGGCGGCCCCCAGAAACAACGCGGCGGCGAGCACGTGACATTGATACGAGGAAGCTCAGCAGCAGGTTATGATGCCGCGCCATGCCGCTCGCCCAACTCTGGCGCAGAAAATCGCTCGATGAGTTGCTGGCCGAGACTCACGAGGAAGGCCACCAGCTCAAAAAAGTACTCGGTCCCTGGAATCTGATCGCCCTCGGCATCGGCGCGATCATCGGCGCCGGTATTTTCGGAACGATCGGGACCGCGGCGGCAGGCGACCCGTCGAGACCGGGAGCGGGTCCCGGACTGATGATGTCGTTCGTACTGACCGCGATTGTCTGCGGGTTCAGTGCACTCTGCTATGCGGAATTCGCTTCGATGGTCCCTGTCGCCGGGTCGGCGTACACCTATTCGTACGCCACGCTAGGCGAGCTGGTCGCGTGGATCATCGGCTGGGACTTGCTGATCGAGTACGCCATCGGCAACGTGGCAGTCGCGATCTCGTGGGCCAACTATTTCAATACCTGGCTGGGACTGTTAGGCATTCACCTGCCGCGGTGGTTGACTGTCGACTACCAGACGGCCTTCACCAGAATGCCGGAGGTCATCGCGTCCGCCCCGCACATCTTTGGAGTGCCGGTCATCTTCAACATTCTGGCGGTCGGCATCGTCACGCTGATCACGATCGTGCTGGTGTGGGGCGTGCGCGAGTCGGCGAGCTTCAACTTCTGGATGGTCGCCATCAAGCTGGTGGTTCTGGCCTTTTTCGTTTTCGTGAGCGTGAAGTACGTGCGAACCGAACACTGGCATCCGTTCGCGCCGAACGGCTTCCGCGGCGTCCTCACCGGCGCGTCAAGTGTTTTCTTTGCCTACATCGGATTCGATGCTGTTTCGACGACGGCCGAGGAGGCGAAGAATCCGAAGCGCGACATGCCGATCGGCATCATCGGATCGCTGATCATCTGCACGGTCATCTACATCGCGATCGCGGCAGTCTTCACTGGAATGATTCCGTACCCGGCGCTGGTGAAGACGCTCTCTACCGAGCAAGCCGAGCCCCTGACGCTCGCGATGAAGTACGCCGTCATGCCGAATTGGATGGTCGGCATCGTTGCCCTTGGATCGGTCATCGCGCACACCGCGGTCTTGTTGGTCTTTCAGCTTGGTCAGCCGCGCATCTTCTTCGCCATGTCGCGCGACGGCCTGCTGTGGCCGTTTTTCTCGAGAGTCCATCCGCGTTTCAAAACTCCACACATCGGAACGATCGTCACCGGCGTTTTCGTCGGCGGAGCTGCGCTGTTTTCATCCTTGGAAGATGCCGTCGACTTCACGAACATCGGAACCCTGTTCGCGTTTTTCCTTGTGTGCATCGGCATCACTGTCCTTCGATACAAAGAGCCGAACCGCGAACGGCCGTTCCGCGTCCCTGGCGGCGCGTGGTTGATTCCGATCCTCGGCGGGATCTCGTGCCTTGTGCTGGCGTCGCAACTGCCGCACCGATCGTGGTGGCGCTTCGGCATCTGGCTGGTGATCGGATTGATTCTCTATTTCTTCTACGGTTTCGCGCACAGCCGGATGCGACATCCGGCAGTCGCCGGCATCCCGCCTGATTTCAATCCCGAGCAGCAGTTGCCGCAATCCGACGTCGAGAAGTGAGTCACGGCCGTTCGAGCGCGGCTGATGCGGCGGCGATCTTCGGTGTCGTCCAGAGGTACGGCGCGACCTGGGTCAGCCGCACCTCGCTGAGCACTTCGCGATACCAATTCGAATGACGCCGCATGAGCGCGACCGTGTCGCCTAGGACCTCGTCCTCACCGGTCAGGACTTCGATGAACGCCACACCGCGGATCAGCCGGACCACCGCCGGCAGACCGCGCAAAATCTCGTCGTCGTGCAAGTAGTGGAGGACGTCGGCGCATACGACGAGATCGAATCGCTCGCGAATGTCCATTTCCGCCAACTCGCCAAACGAGCCGGGGCGCACATTGCACGACTCGCCGAATTGTTCGACGACGTATTCGCTGGGGTCGTAGCCTACGTAGCGGATCTTCGGCCGCAACTGCAGCAAGTGCGTCAGCCACGGCGCTTCGCCGCAGCCGATGTCGATGACGTTGCGGATCGCGCGGCGCAAGAAGTATTCGGCCACCGAGACCGCCAGCATCACTTTCCGGCGGACGACGGGCTCGGCGCCGATGCGTGTGCGGCCGCGATACCAGCGGTCGAAGTAGGTGCGGTCGTACTTTTTCACCTGCGAGGAGTGAAGCCCTCGCTTTCCCAATATTCGCGCGGGATCCGCTGAAATTCGGTGACGCCAATGCGCGCCAGCTCCTCGTCCGACATCGTGTCGGCGCGAATCAGGCCTTCCACCTCGCCATCATGTCCTTCCAGCTCCCACCCTGCCCACACCTCCGTGTCGCTGTATGGACGCAGCGAAATCTTCTGGATGTAGCGGGCCATCGATTGTCTCGGGGATGGGTGGGATTCTATCATTCGTAAAGTAGGCTCGCGTTTGACCGATAGCCAGCGAATTCTCGATTCGATCCGCCGCCTCGTTCGTCTGTTGCGCCTAACGGACCGCGCCGCTCAGACTGAGCTGGGACTTTCGGGCGCGCAGCTTTTCGTCCTCCACGAGCTTGCCAAGACGCCCGCCATGTCGCTCTCCGAGCTCGCCGAGAGAACGCGCACCGATCAAAGCTCCGTCTCGGTGGTCGTGAGCCGGCTGGTCGACAGCGGTTACGTGATGCGCGAGCGCGATCGCCGCGATGCCCGCCGGCTCGTGCTGACGCTCACCAAGGGCGGACGCGCGATCGCCGAGAAGTCGCCGCCGGTTGCTCAGGAAAAAATCATCGAGACGCTCGAGCGCATGCAACCGAGCGAGCGCCGCCGCTTCGCCGATATCTTCGGCCACATCATCGAAGAGCTCGGCGAGGCTCGAGGGGCGGCGCCAATGATGTTTGAGGAAGTCGAAACGCCCGGGGGAGGGAAGACGTCCAGGAAGAAGTGATCGAAACGGCGCGCGTTCCGCTGGAACGGTCGCTGATCGACGCGCGCGTCCTCCGCATTTCTGCGTGGTCGGTGGCGCTGGCGCTGGCGATCGGGTTCGTCGCGCAGGCGCTGGTCGGCATCATCGGCCTCGTGACCAACATCGCGTTCTATGGCCGATTCTCGACGGCCTTCGTGTCGCCGGCACAGAATCACCGCGGCTGGCTGGTGCTGTTCAGCCGCATCCCGGCGCGCGTCACGATTTTGAAGCCGCTGTCGGCCGCCATCTCGATCGGGACCGGCGGACCATTCGGCGCGGAAGGCCCGATCATCGCGACCGGCGGAGCGCTCGGATCGCTGGTCGGTCAGATTTTCATGCCGGCGCAGCAGCCGGAATGGCCGCCACGTTCGGCAGTCCGGTCTCGGCGGTCTTGCTCGCGATCGAGCTGCTGCTCTTCGAATTCCGACCGCGGTCGATCATTCCGGTCGCGCTGGCGAGCGTCACCTCGACCGCCGTTCGCATGTTGTACGTCGGCACCGATCCGATTTTTGCGATGCCGCTGCTGGCGCGGCCGAGCGGTGAAGCCTACGCCGCGTACGCGCTCGTCGGCGCGATCGTCGGCTGGCTTGCGGTCTACGTGACTCGCGCCATCTACTGGATCGAGGATCTCTTTGAGCATCTTCCGATCCACTGAATGTGGTGGCCGGCGATCGGCGGACTGGCGGTCGGCGCGATCGGCATCTTCGCTCCACGGACGCTCGGCGTTGGTTACGACAACATCGAGGGCATGGTCGCCGGCAAGATTCTCGGCCAGGCCGTCATCTGGCTCTGTTTCTGGAAATTCGTTTCGTGGTCGATTTCGCTTGGCAGCGGAACGCCGGGCGGAACGCTCGCACCGCTCTTCACGATTGGCGGAGGCGGCGGCGTCGCCCTCGGCGAGCTTTTCGCCAGGACATTCCGCAATTCGGAATCGATCCCCGAATTTGCGCTCTCGTCGGCATGGCCGCGATGTTCGCCGGAGCCGACGCCTGCACGCGCAATGTCATCACGTTGAGCGAAGATCAGACGGTCGACGAAGTGCACGACATCACAGCCACCCACCAGGGATTTCCGATCATCGACGCCGCCGGCCGGCTGATCGGCGTTCTGACTCGGCGTGACTTCATGGATCGCGCGCCTGACACACCGCGTCTTCCGGTGGTCGACCGCGACGATCCGTCCAGGCTGGTGGGCATCATCACGCGCAGCGATCTCCTGAAAGTACACGCGCGGCGGCTGGAAGAAGAACACGGTTAGAGAATAAAGAGCGCGAAGCCGGCCCCGAACATGATGATCGCAGTGACCATGACCGTAATCTGACTCAGCTTCGAGCTCGGCTGGCTGTGCATGATGATCGGATCGCGCGAGACGATCAGGATTCCGACGAGAAGGAACGGTGCGAGGATGCCGTTGATGATGCCCGACCAGTACAAGATCCGAATCGGATTGACGTTCATGAAATCGAACGCGATGCCGGCGGCGGTGGACAGCAGCACAACCGCGTAGAACGCGCGCGCCTTTTCGAGTCTCTCGTCGAGCCCCTGTTGCCATCCGAACGTTTCGGCGAGCGCGTAGGCTGCCGATCCGGAGAGCGTCGGAATGGCCAGCAGACCCACGCCGATCACGCCGGCCGTGTACAGGAGAAAGCACCCGCGTCCCGCGAGCGGCTGCAAAGCCTCGGCGGCCTGTCTCGATGACTCGATCTGCGTGATGCCGGCTCGATGAAGCGTCAGGGCCGTCGTCACGATGATGAAGAACATGACGAGGTTGGAGACGAACGTGCCCACGCCGACATCGAGGCGCCTGGTGTTGATCTCCAGAGGCGTTGCGCCGCGCCGTGAGATCGTCGTCAGACGGCCGATGCTCTTTTCCTCTTCGACTTCCTGCGATGCCTGCCAGAAAAAAAGATAGGGGCTGATGGTCGTTCCAAAGATCGCAACGACTGTCGCCCAGCCTTGTTTTCCGTTCGGGATTTTCGGAATCACGGAGTCGCGGACCACCTGGAACCAGTCGGCGTGCACGAGAAACGCCGTCACGACGTAAGCGAACAGGAAGAGCGCCAGCCACTTGAGAGTGTTCGCAATGCTGATGTAACGAAGCCAGATTGTCGCGGCGCTGATGCCGATCGCGAAGATGATCACGTAGTAGTGGGAGTTGAGGCCGGTCAGCATCTCCGCAGCGTCAGCCATTCCGGAAAGATCGGCGCCGATGTTGAAGATGTTCGCGAACAGCAGCGCGATCGACGCGGCCGCTGCCACCGGAGCCGAGAATTTCTGGCGCAGGGCCTTGGCGAGTCCATAGCCCGACACCATGCCGATGCGTGCGCACATCATCTGGACCGCCGCCATCAGCGGCCAGGTAAGAAAGGCGGTCCACAGAAGGCTGGTGCCGAGCTGCGCGCCCGCGATCGAGTAGGTCGCGATGCCGGATGGATCATCGTCCGCGGCGCCCGTGATCAGGCCGGGTCCGAGGGACTTCCAGAAACGTTGAAGGACATTGGGTTGCTTCGGCACTGTCAGCAAGAATAACTGAGCATCTGGTACTCTTACCGCGTCAATGAACAGACAGGAGCTCCTGGCGCACATTCCGCTCTTCGAGTCCCTGACCCCAGAGGACCTCGAAGCGCTGTCGCGGCGATTGGAGTCGCAGGATTTCTCGGACGGCGACGCCGTCTTCCATCAGGGTGACGCCGGCTCGGCGCTGTACATCATCGACGACGGTGCGGTGGAGATTTCGTACGGCGAAGGCCGCGGCCGCGTCGTGTTGGCCACGCTTTTCACCGGTCAATATTTCGGCTAGCTCTCACTGTTCGACGGCTCTCCGCGATCGGCAACTGCAACTGCCGTCAAGAAGACGCGGCTGATCGTTCTCGACCGCGAGCATCTGGTCGACTTCGTGAACAAGAATCCGGCGGCCGCGCTCCGCATCATCGCGGAGATGAGCGAGCGATTGCGCCAGACCAACGAATTGATGTCGCGGCAGGTCTCGCGCAACGTCCTGGAAGAGGAGGAGGAGCACCTCACTCTCGGTCAGCGGGTTGCCGATCGCGTCGCGGCGTTCGGCGGTTCATGGCCGTTCATCTTCACGTTCGGCGCCATCATGGCGACCTGGATGATGATCAACATCCTTCGCCTCGCGAATTTCGATCCGTATCCATTCATTCTTCTGAACCTCGTTCTCTCCACGCTGGCTGCTTTGCAGGCGCCGGTCATCATGATGAGTCAGAACCGGCAATCATCGAAGGACAAACTCCTGGCCGAGAACGACTATCAGGTGAATCTGAAAGCGGAGATGGAGATTTCAG
>QHVX01000120.1 GCA_003222375.1 Acidobacteriota bacterium | reverse complement strand
ATTGCGGATCACGTGGAAGCCACGCGATTCGGCGTGCTCCTGCACCGCCGCGCCGATGTCGCCGAGGTGATTGCCGTGGACCATTTGCTCAATGGCCAGGTCGAGGCACTCCCGTGTGGTGTCGAGCAGCTCTTTCGCACGCGGCGAAACTTTGCCCACCGCCACCGTGATCGCGCCGTCGCCGACGAAACCATCGAGAACTGCGCCGAAGTCGAGGCCGATGATGTCGCCCTCCTGAAGCTTCGCGCGATTCGGGATGCCGTGCACGATGACGTCGTTCACCGATGCGCACACCACCGCGGGATACGGCGGAAGGCCCATCGGAGCGTAGTTCTTGAACGGCGACTTCGCGCCGCGCTTCGCCAGCTCCTCCTCCGCCACCGCGTTGAGCTGCGCCGTCGTCACGCCCGGCTTCACCATCGCGCGCAGGATCTCGAGAATCTCGAGAACGACCCGATTGGCACGATCCATCACCGCGATCTCATCGCGGCTCTTCAGGATCGGCCCTTTCATTCGGTCCAGCATCTACGACAGGGATTTTTCGATTCGTTCAAAGACCACATCGACGGGACCTACCCCGTCGACTTGACGCAAAACACTCTTCGACTTGTAGAACGTCGCGACCGGAAGCGTCTGTCGATGGAACGCTTCGAGTCGAGTCCGGACTGCCTGTTCGTTATCGTCGGGACGCGCGATCAGCTCCGCACCGTCGCGATCGCAAACTTCATCGTCGCGGGGAGGAGCTGTTTCCAGGTGGTAGATCGCTCCGCACTGTGGACAGGACCGGCGTAGCGCGATCCGTTTTACGATAACTTCATCAGGGACCAGCAGTTGGAGAACGCGAAGGCCTCCGGAGCCATTCCCGACGAAGCTGTCCAGCCTCTCCGCCTGCACGAGGGTGCGTGGATAGCCATCGAGGATAAACCCCTTCCGCGCGTCGGTCTTGGCGAGCCGGTCCTTGATGATGCCAACCATGACGTCGTCAGGAACGAGGCCGCCAGACGCCACGATAGGCCCCGCCTTCCTGCCGAGCTCGGTTCCGTCGGCAATCGCTTCGCGAAGCATGTCGCCCGTGGAGATATGTGGAACGCCGTGCGTCGCCGCGAGGCGCTTCGCCTGCGTACCCTTTCCACTGCCCGGCGGGCCGATGAAGATGAGCTTCATCAGCCGCGACGCCCTCGAATCCGGCCACGTTTCATGAACCCGTCGTAGTGGCGCATCACCAGCTGCGATTCGATCTGCTGGATGGTGTCCATCGCGACGCCGACGACGATCAGCAGCGACGTGCCGCCGAAGTAGAAGTTGAAGCCCATGCCCTCCGTAAACCAGACCGGCAGGAAACGATCGAGGTTTGGACCGATGACCGGAATCTGCGCGACGTGCACGCCGGTGATCAGAAACTCCGGCAGCAGACAGACCGCCGCCAGGTAGACCGAGCCGACGAACGTGATGCGCGTCAGGACGCGATCGATGTAATCGGACGTTTTCTTCCCGGGGCGGATGCCGGGGATGAAGCCGCCGTACTTGCGCATGTTGTCGGCGGTGTCGACAGGATTGAATACAATTGATGTATAGAAATAACCGAAGAATATAATGCCAATAAATTGTAGTAAGTAATACAGCGGCTCGCCGACCTTCATCTGATTGCCGATGGCGGCCGCCCACGGAGTCTTGATCATCGACGCGAGCGTTTGCGGGATCACGAGGATCGATGACGCGAAGATGACCGGAATGACGCCGGCGGTGTTCACGCGCAGCGGGAGATAGGTATTCGCGCCGCCGTAGACCTTGCGGCCGACGACGCGCTTCGCGTACTGCACCGGAATGCGTCGCTGCGCGCGCTCCATGAAGACGACGAACGCGACCACCGCAATCATGAAGACCACCAGGCCGACCATCGCGAACAGATTGCGCTGGCCGGTGCGGATGTCCTCGATCAGACCAACCGCTGCGTGCGGCAGATTGACGACGATGCCCGCGAAGATGATCAGCGAGATGCCGTTGCCGATGCCGCGCTCGGAAATCTGTTCACCCAGCCACATGATGAAGGCCGTTCCAGTGGTCAGCGTCAGCACCGTCATGATCGGGAAGCCGATGCCCCACAGCATGTCCTGAATCTGCGGCGGGACGAGTGCCGCGCCGCCGGGTGAAGTCTGCTTCTCGAGCCAGAACGCCACGCCGAGGGACTGAATGATCGACAACACGATCGTGCCGTAGCGCGTGTACTGGTTGATCTTGCGGCGGCCCATCTCGCCTTCCTTCGAGAGCTTCTCGAGGTAGGGCCAGACGACCGTCAGGAGCTGCAGGATGATCGATGCCGAGATGTACGGCATGATGCCGAGTGCGAAAACCGACAGCCGCCGGAACGCTCCTCCGGCGAAGAGGTCGAGAAATCCGAAGACGCTGTTCTGCAGCGTCTTGAAGAATTCGGAGAGCGCGATCGGATCGACGCCCGGCGTCGGAATGTGCGCGCCGAGTCGATAGACCGCCAGCAGGCCGAAGGTGTACAGGACCCGCTTGCGCAGATCCTCGATTGCCCAGATGTTGCGAACGGTCTCGGCGAAGTTCACTCCTGTGTCTCCTGCTTCGTCTCCTGGCAGGTCCCGCCAGCCGATTCGATCTGTTTGCGGGCCGCGTCAGAGAATTTGTTCGCGTGTACTGTCAGCTTCTTGGTCAACTTGCCATCGCTGAGGATCTTGATGCTGTCGGCGCGGCCGCGAATCAGGCCGGCGCTGCGCAGCGCCGCTTCGTCGACGGTTGCGCCGTTATCGAAGCGCTCCAGATCGGAAACTTTCACGATGACGTTTTCTTTCTTGAAGATGTTCGTGAAGCCGCGCTTGGGCAGACGGCGATGCAGCGGCATCTGGCCGCCTTCGAATCCGCGCATGCGGCTGAAGCCCGAGCGAGACTTCTGGCCCTTTTCACCGCGGCCGGAGGTCTTGCCGTGCCCGGATCCCGGCCCCCGGCCCACCCGCTTCTTCGCGTGACGCGCACCTTTTTTCGGTTTGAGGTTGCTGAGTTCCATCGATTACTCCACCACCTGAACGAGATGCGGGATCTTGGCGATCATCCCGCGCACTTCTTTCGTGTCCGGCCGCTCGGAAATCCTGTGCATCTTGCCGAGGCCCAGCGATTTGAGGGTCTCGCGCATTTCGCGAGGGCATCCGATGCCGCTGCGAATCTGCTGCACGCGCAGCGTTTTTTTCTGTTCCGCTTTCTTCGCGCTCACGCCTCGCCTCCCTCGCTCTCCTCACCGTTGAGACCGCGCAGATTCTTGTATTCGTTCTCGTTGCGAAGCTGCTTGAGCGCTTCGAAGGTCGCCTTGACGACGTTGTGCGGGTTGGCCGTGCCGAGCGACTTGGTCAGAATGTTCTGAATGCCGGCCGACTCGAGAATCGCGCGCACCGGTCCGCCCGCGATGACGCCGGTTCCATCGGCAGCCGGCTTGAGCAGAACCCGTCCCGCGCCATAGTGGCCGGTGGCGGCATGCGGAATGGTCGTGCCGGACATCGAGATCGAGATCATGTTTTTCTTGGCGATCTCGATTCCCTTCTTGATCGCGGCCGGAACTTCCTTCGCTTTGCCCGATCCGAAGCCGACGCGGCCCTGGCCGTCGCCGACGACCACCAGCGCGCTGAAGCTGAAGTTCTTGCCGCCCTTGACGACTTTCGTCACGCGGTTGATGTGGACGACCTTGTCGATCATCCCGCTTTCGCTTCTCTCTTCGCTGCGGCGATCGCCGCGCGGTGCACCTTGACCTGGACGCTGCATCAGAACTCCAATCCGTTTTCGCGCGCCGCATCGGCGAGCGCCTTGATGTTTCCGTGATATTGGTAGCCGCCGCGATCGAAGACCACGCGCTTGATTCCCTTGTCCTTCGCCTTCTTCGCGATCAGCGCGCCCACCGCTTTCGCGGCCGCCTGATTCGATCCGCCCTTCACGCCGGCGTCTTTGTCGCGCGTCGATGCCGCTGCGATGGTCTTGCCGTTGGCATCGTCGATCACCTGCGCGTAGATGTGCTTGAGGCTCTTCTTCACGGCCAGACGCGGCCGCTCGGCCGTGCCGGTGACTTTGCTGCGGATCCGCTCGCGGATCCGCCCTCGACTAACTCTTCGCTCTCTTGCTCTATCCATGATTCGTTGACCTCGTCATCCTGAGCGCAGCGAAGGATCTCTGATCACCTCGCCGAGATCCTTCGGCCGTCTTCGCGGCCTCAGGATGACATTTCAGTTCGCTTCGCTCCTTCAATGTCACTTGCCTGCTGCCTTACCAGCTTTGCGACGCAGCACTTCATCGCTGTACTTGATGCCTTTACCTTTGTATGGATCCGGCTCGCGAAGCCCGCGAATCTCAGCCGCCGTCTGGCCGACCTGCTGCTTGTCGATGCCGGTCACCACGATGTGGCCGGTCTTGCCGTCGACGTTGATGTCGATGCCCTTCGGGATCGGGAAGCGGACGGGATGCGAGTATCCCAACTGGAACACCACTTCCTTCCCCTTGACCTCGGCGCGATATCCCACGCCGACGATGTCGAGCTCTTTCTTGAATCCCTGTGTGACGCCGAGGACATTGTTGGCCACCAGCGCGCGCATAAGGCCATGCGTCGCGCGGGACTTTCCCTCGTTGTCGCCGCGAGTGAACGAAACGACGTTTCCTTCGACCTTCACGCCGATGCCGGGAACGATCGGCGTCACGAGGCTGCCCTTCGGCCCCTTCACGGTGACGCTCTTTCCGTCCTGCTTGACTTCCACGCCTTTCGGCAGCGGAATCGGCTTGTTACCAATGCGCGACATGGAACGTTCTCCTTACCAAACCTGACAGAGGACTTCGCCGCCGATGCCGTTCTTGGCGGCCACGTGCCCCGGCAGCACGCCTTTCGACGTGGAGACGCTCGCGAGTCCGAGTCCGCCTACAACGCTCGGGATTTCCTGCTTGTTGCGATAGACGCGGCGGCCCGGACGCGAGATGCGCTCGATGCCGTGGATGACCGGTTCGCCCTCCGCCGAGTACTTCAGGTCGATCCGCAGCGTCGGCTGGATTTTGTCCTTCTCGACGAGCGCGAAGTTCCGGATGAAGCCCTCGCTCTTGAGGATCTTCGCGATCTCGACTTTCAGCTTCGACGCCGGAATCTCCACGCGATCGTAGTGCGACTGGATGCCGTTGCGGATGCGCGTCAACATATCCGCGATTGGGTCTGTCATTGACATTCGTGAGCTCCTACCAGCTTGCTTTCGTCACACCCGGGATGTATCCGCCGAGCGAGAGATGCCGGAAGCAAATCCGGCACAGTTGAAACTTGCGCAGAAAGCCGCGCGCCCGACCACACTGTTTGCAGCGATTTTTCTTGCGGGTCATGAACTTCGGCTTCCGCTCCGCCTTGACGATCATTGCCGTTCTTGCCATGTGTCTCCCTTACTTCTGCCCAAACGGCATTCCCAGTTCCCGAAGGAGGAAGCGAGCCTGCTCGTCATTTTTCGCCGTCGTGACGATGGTGATGTTCATGCCTTTCGACTTGTCGACTTTGGCGACATCGACTTCCGGGAAGATGAAGTGATCGCGGATGCCGATGGTGTAGTTGCCACGGCCGTCGAATGAGCGCGTCGGCACGCCGCGGAAGTCGCGCACACGCGGCAGGGCGATGTTGATCAGGCGATCGAGAAACTCGTACATCTTCTGGCCGCGCAGCGTCACCATCGTGCCGATGGGAACGCCGGCGCGCAGCTTGAAGCTGGCGATCGACTTCTTCGCGCGCGTAACCACCGCTCTTCGGCCGCCGCATCCAGGACTTTCATGTTTTGAATCGCTTCGCCGATGCCCATGTTCAGTACGATCTTGTCGAGCTTCGGCACGGCCATCACGTTCTTGTTCCCGTACTCGTCCTGGATCTTCTTGCGAACTTCCCTCTGATATCTCTCTTTGAGTCGAGCAGCCATCGCTACATCTCCGTTTCGCACTGCTTACAAAATCTCTTCGATCCCTCGTCCGTGCGGTGCGAGCCGGTTCGCGTGGGTGTGTTGCAGCTCGGGCAGACCACCTGAAGCTTCGTCAGCTTGATGGGCGCCTCGCGCTCCAGGATTCCGCCCTGGATGTTCTTCTGCGGATTCGGACGCGTGTGCTTCTTGTACAGATTCACGCGCTCGACGATCGCCGTGCCTTTGGACGGGATCACGCGCAGCACTTTCGCCTGCTTGCCGCGATCCTTTCCCGACAGCACCAGGACGGTGTCGCCCTTGCGGACATGGCCCTTGTGCGGCGCAACTTCTTTTACTTTTCTGGATCCCGCGTACATTTCAGATGACCTCTGGTGCGAGCGAAATGATCTTCATGAACTTGCGCTCGCGAAGCTCGCGGGCCACCGGTCCGAAGACGCGCGTCCCCACGGGCTCGTTCTGATCGTTGATGAGTACTGCCGCGTTGTCGTCGAACTTGATGTACGACCCGTCGCGGCGGCGATGTTCCTTCACCGTCCTGACGATGACCGCCTTCACGACCGCGCCCTTCTTGACGGTGCCGTCGGGCGCGGCTTCCTTGACCGAGGCCGTGATGACATCGCCGATCCCGGCGTACTTGCCGGCGGTCGAGCCGCCGAGCATTTTGATCGCCGCGATTTTCTTCGCGCCGGTGTTGTCGGCGACATTTAGGATCGTCCTCATTTGAATCATTGCTGTATCTCCCGGTTGTCAGGTTGTCGGGTTATCCGGTTGTCGACAACTTGACAACCCGACAACCTGACAACCACTAAGACGCCTTCTCCAAAACTTCGCTTACTTTCCAGCGCTTCCGCTTCGACAGCGGCCGCGTTTCTTCGATCAGCACGCGATCGCCGACGCCCAGGTTCGGGTCCTCGTTGTGCGCCAGGAACTTGTTCGTGCGCTTGATGTACTTCTGATACATCCCGTGCTCGACCAGGTTCTCGACCGCAACCACGACGGTCTTGTTCATCTTGTTCGAGACCACCACGCCGACTTTCGTCTGCTTTCTCGACTGTTTCTTTTCCTGCTCTGCCATCGGCTAGGCCCTCGACTTCTCGTTCAGTAATGTCTTGATTCGCGCGATCTCGCGGCGAACCTGTCGCATCTTGGCCGGACTCTCGATCCGACCGGTGGCGCGCTGGAACCGCAGCTTGAAGAGCTGCTCGACCAGCTCGCGCTCGCGCGTCTGCAGCTCGTGTTGTTTGATTTCACTCTGCCACCTCCAGCATCGCCCGGCTGACGAAGCGGGTCTTGAGCGGCAACTTGTGCGCTGCCAGCCGGAACGCTTCTTCGGCCACTTCGCGCGTCACGCCTTCCATCTCGTACAGGATGCGCGCCGGCTTGATGACTGCCACCCACTCTTCCGGAGCTCCCTTGCCCTTACCCATGCGCGTTTCCAGCGGCTTCTTGGTGACAGGCTTGTCGGGAAAAACGCGGATCCAGATCTTGCCCCCGCGCTTGACGTGGCGGGTGAGCGCAATACGCGCCGCCTCGATCTGCCGCGCGGTGATCCAGCCCGGCTCGAGTGCCTGCAAACCATAATCTCCGAATGAGATCTTCTGGCCGCGCGTCGCCAGACCTCGCCGGCGCCCGCGCTGCTGTTTTCTGAATTTGACTTTCTTCGGCATCATCATGATGCGTTGTCTCCGTTAACTACTGCGGGCGGCGGCGCGACCGCGCCTTCGCCATCTCTCCCTTGTAGATCCACACCTTCACGCCGATCGTTCCGTAGGTCGTGTTGGCGGTGGCCCATCCGTAATCGATGTCGGCCTTCAGCGTGTGAAGCGGAAGGCGTCCGTCCTGGTACCACTCCGAGCGCGCGATCTCCGCTCCATTGAGTCGTCCCGCCACGCGGACTTTGATGCCCTTGGCGCCGAACCGGAACGCGCTCTCCATCGCCTTCTTCATCGCGCGACGGAATGCAATGCGGCGCTCCAGCTGCGTCGCGATGTTCTCGCTCACGAGCTGCGCGTCGAGCTCCGGCCGCTGGATTTCCTGAATGTTGATGTAGACCTCGCCGTTGACCAGCTTCTGCAGCTCGTCACGCAGCTTGTCCACCTCGGCGCCTTTCCGGCCGATGATGATGCCGGGGCGCGAGGTGTAGATGTTGATCCGCATCTTGTTCGCAGTGCGCTCGATGTCGATCTCGGCAACGCCGGCATGCGACAGACGCTTCTTCAGATCCTCGCGAAGCTTCAGATCGCGATGCAGCGTCTCGGCGTAGTTCTTTCCCGCAAACCAGCGCGAGTGCCACGTCTTGTTGAATCCGAGCCGAAATCCGTACGGGTTGACCTTCTGACCCAAGCTTTCCTCCGTTATTTCGCCGCTGGAGCACCGGCTTTAGCCGGTCGTCGTTTCGCTTTCGCAGTTTTGCCGGCTGAAGCCGGCGCTACATCGCCACTGCGTGCGTTCACTGCTTTGACTTCGTCCGAAACATGCACCGTCACGTGGGCCTTGCGTTTCTGAATGCGATAGGCGCGGCCCATCGGAGCCGGCTGCACGCGCTTCTCGCGCGGACCTTCGTTGACGTAAATCTTCGAGACCACCAGATCGTCGCTGTCGACGCCCTTCTCCGTGTTTTCGGCATTCGCGACCGCGGAGCGGAGCAGCTTCTCGAGATCCTTGGCCGAAGACTTCTTCGTAAAGCGGAGGATGCTCAAAGCCTCATCGACTTTCTTTCCGCGGATCAGATCCGCGACGAGGCGGACCTTCTGCGGCGATGCTTTCAAGTACTTCAGTGTTGCGGTCGCTTCCATTTCAATCTCCGTTATGCCTTCGGCGCTCCGCCGCCTGCACCTGCCGGGGCCTTCCCAGCGGGCGGTGGTGCACCAGGTGCGCTCGGCGCGCCCGGCGTCGGGGTAACGACTTTCTCGACCTTCTTGCCACTGTGGCCTTTGAACGTGCGCGTGAGTGCGAACTCGCCGAGCTTGTGACCGACCATGTTTTCGGAGATGTACACCGGCACGAACTTGCGGCCGTTGTGGACCGCCAGCGTGTGACCGACCATCTCCGGCACGATCGTGGATCGGCGCGACCAGGTCTTGATGACCTTCTTTTCGCGCTCGCGATTCATCGCCTCCACCTTTTTCATGAGGTGTTCGTCGACGAATGGGCCCTTCTTCAGTGATCTCGCCATTACTTGGTTCTCCGCTTGACGATGAACTTCGTCGTTCGCTTGTTTCTCCGCGTCTTGTAGCCCTTGGTCGGCTGACCCCAGGGACTGACCGGATGGCGTCCGCCGGAAGTTTTTCCCTCACCGCCGCCAAGGGGGTGATCGACAGGGTTCATGGAGACGCCGCGGTTGTGCGGCATCTTTCCCATGTGGCGTTTGCGGCCGGCTTTGCCGATCGAAACGTTTTCGTGCTCGAGGTTTCCGACCTGACCGATCGTGGCGTAGCAGCGCGTGTGTACTTTGCGCATCTCGCCCGATGGAAGTCGCAGCGTCGCCCACTCGCCTTCGCGCGCCATGAGCTGCGCGCCGGTGCCGGCGGAACGCGCCATCTGTCCGCCCTTCCCTTCCTTCAGCTCGATGTTGTGAATCATCGTGCCAAGCGGGATGCCGGAAAGAGGAAGCGCGTTGCCGACGAGGATGTCCGCTTCCGGACCCGACATGAGCGTCGCGCCGACCTGCAGGCCGTTCGGCGCGAGGATGTAGCGCTTCTCGCCGTCGACGTAGTGCAGCAGCGCGATGCGCGCGCTGCGGTTCGGGTCGTACTCAATGGCGGCAACCTTCGCCGCAATCCCGCGCTTGTCGCGGCGGAAATCGATCTCGCGATAGCGCTGCTTGTGACCGCCGCCGATGAAACGCGACGTCACGCGCCCGAGGTTGCCGCGGCCGCCGGTCTTCGGCTTCCCTTTGGTCAGCGCCTTTTCCGGCCTGGTCTTGGTGATCTCTTCAAACCCCAAATGGGTTTGAGCCCGTCGGCCGGGAGTGGTCGGTTTGTAAGATTTCATCGCCATAATCGTTTTTCCCGGTGCCGGGTGCCGGGTACCGGGTGCCGCGAGTTGAATCCCTCGGCACGCGGCACGCGGCACGCGGCACTTTTTCTATACCCCTTCAATAAAGTCCGGCGCCTTCTCGCCCTCTTTGAGCCGCACGTACGCCTTGCGCCAATCGCGGCGCTTGCCGGCGTAGCGACCCATCCGCTTCACTTTTCCCTTCACGTTGAAAAGCCGCACTTCGTCGACTTTGACTTTGAACAGCTCTTCGACGGCGTCCTTCACTTCGATCTTGTTGGCTTTCGGATCGACTTCGAAGGCGATCACATTTGCGCCTGCTTCGCGCATCAGAGTCGACTTCTCGGTGACCAGCGGCCGTCGGATGATCTGATTCGCGTTCATGACTCGAGCGCCTCCGTCAGACGCTGCAGCGCATCCTGGCTCAGCACGATGTAGCGGCTGTTGACGACGTCGTACACGTTCACGTGCAGAGGATCGACGAGCTGCAGTCGCGGATTGTTGCGTACGGCCAGCGCGAGATTTGTATTCTCGAATGACTCGACGATCAACGTCTTCCCTTCAACGCCGATCTTCGTGACTTTGTCCGCCAGCGTTTTGGTCTTCGGCTCTTCAACCGAAAGATTGCTGAGAAGAACGAGCTTGCCTTCCTTCACACGCTGCGACAGCGCCGACTTGAGCGCGTTCTTCTTCTCCTTCGAATTCATCTTGTAGGAGTAGTCCCGAGGAACAGGACCGAAGACGGTGCCGCCGTGACGATGAATCGGCGGACGATTGCCGCCCTGACGCGCGCGGCCGGTGCCCTTCTGCCGGAACGGCTTCTTGCCCGAGCCGCTGACTTCGGAGCGGTTCTTGACCTTGTGCGTTCCCTGCCGGAGCGACGCGAGGTAGTTGCGCACTGCCTCGTGAATGAGATGCTCCTTGTACGGATACGCGAAGATCTCTTCGGGCAGATCGACCGATCCGACCTTCTTGTTGTTCCAGTCTTTGACGTCAACTTTCGGCATGGCTATTCACCCCGCTTCCCGTTTTTCGAGAAACGCACGACGACCAGGCCATTGCGTCCGCCTGGAACAGCGCCGCGAACGTAGAGAAGATTGTTCTCCGGATCGACTTTCGCGACGCGCAGATTCTTGACCGTCACCTGATCGCCGCCCATCCGCCCACCCATGCGCATGCCCTTGAGCACGCGCGACGGGAACGCCGATGCGCCGATCGATCCGGGGGCGCGGTGGAACATCGAGCCGTGCGTCGCGCGGCCACCCTTGAAGTGATGCCGCTTGACGACGCCCTGGAAACCCTTGCCCTTCGACTGGCCAACGACGTCGATCGAGTCGCCGGGTTTGAAAATGTCGACTTGCACTTTGTCGCCGACATTCGCTTCGCCGTTGTACGGCAGCTCGACGAGCGTGCGCACCGGCGGAATGCCGGCCTTTTCGAAATGACCGCGCTGCGCGCCGGTCACTCGACGATTCGACACCTTCTCGACCAGCCCGACTTGTACGGCGTCGTAGCCGTCAACTTCGGCAGTCTTCTTCTGCACGACGAGGCAAGGTCCGGCCTGAATGACCGTCACCGGGACAAGCGCACCATCCTCGGCGAACACCTGGGTCATTCCGACCTTTTTGCCAATGATTCCTTCGATAGCCATATCAGTTCACCTTGGAACCAGAACTTCGGTTCTTGTGAGTCCTGAGTCCTGAGTTCTGGGTCCTGAGTTTTTGTCGTCTCAGGACTCAGGACTCAGCACTCAGGACTTTTCTTCATTTCCCGAACGCCTTGATTTCCACATCCACACCCGCGGGAAGCTCGAGCTTCATGAGCGCGTCGACGGTCTGCGTCGTCGGCTCG
>QHVX01000119.1 GCA_003222375.1 Acidobacteriota bacterium | reverse complement strand
ATCTCCAGCTCGATCGCCCCGCGAGGGCCATTTTGACGCTCCTGTTTTTGCGTGGGGCGCAAACGCCTGGCGAGCTCCGCGGTCGCAGCGACCGCCTCTATTCATTCGAGAGCATCGGCGAGGTCGAAGAAACGCTGCAGCGGATGGCGCCGATGGTTCGAGAGATCGCGCGCCGCCCGGGACAGAAAGAGTCGCGTTGGATGCACATGCTGAGTGGTGTAGAGGCGGCACCGCTCAGCGGGGCCGCCGGTGAGCCGGCTGAAGCCGGCACCCACACAGAGTCTCTTTCCTCGCGTGTTCAGCGCCTCGAAGAGCAAGTCGCGGCGCTCGTTGACGAGTTGCGAACGTTCAAGGCGAAGTTGGGCGAGTGATTCCTTCCGTTCGCCAACGCACGAACGTGTAGATCGTCTGCGGTTTGTGGCCGTAGATGCGCTCGAGCGCGCGCGTGTTGCTGTGGTAATCGATGTCGATCCCGATTCCGGCGCGATGCATTCGCC
>QHVX01000118.1:6103-7489 GCA_003222375.1 Acidobacteriota bacterium | reverse complement strand
TGTGCCGCCCGGTTGAAAGCGACTCGTGGAAGACGCCGTACTCGACATCGGCAAAGCGCGACGTCAATGCGGCTGCCGCCACGCGCGTTGCGCGATGAAAGGACTCCTGCACATCGTACGCGAACGGCGCTTCCGCGAAATCGAGCGACGAAGATCGCTGCGCATACGGTTCGGCGCCCAGGGGAGGCTCGCCGACTGGAGCGAGATAGAGCTGGATCGGCTTCCAATCGAAGCCAAAGGCAACTTCTTCGACGAGATCGTGTGCGCGCATGTGATCGACGAGCGGACCGCCGCTTTCCGGCGAAACGACCTGCAGCAGTTGCGGGTAGCCCTCTTTCGGAATCGTGAGCGGCTCGAGGCTGAATCGCGCGCGTCCGAGTACCCGTGCTTTTCCGATCTCGCGCTCGGTGCCGACGATCATCCAGTTCGTCGAAAATGCGCGACTTTGAGGCTTCTTCGGCCCGGTTTCCGTGACGTAGGAACCGAACGCCGCGGCGTCGAAGAAGGAGTGCCAGTTCTGCGCACTCGCAGAGCTGACGAAGAAAAGCGCAACCAGGAAGTAACGCATGCGCGGCGTAGAATCGTCGCATGCCGCGAAAAACGCAACCGAGGGCGAGCCTTGACTGAGATCGTCGAATACTTCGAGCGGATTCGCGGGCGAACGATGCGCGTAATCGCGTGCATTCCGCCCGACAAGGTCGACTGGACTTACAAGTCCGGCAAATTCACCTTCGGCGACATCATCCGTCACCTCGGCGCCATCGAGCGGTGGATGTTCGCGGAGAATGCCCAGCTCAAACCGAGTCGCTATCCCGGCCATGGACGGGAGCTGGCGGATGGATACGAAGCCGCAGTTGCCTACATGCGCCGAATGCACGACGAAGCGATGACGATTTTTCGCTCGCTATCGCAGGATGACCTCGAGAAGAAATGCATGACACCGGGTGGCGTGGAACTGCGCGTCGGCAAATGGCTGCGATCGATGATCGAACACGAGGTCCATCATCGCGGACAGATCTACATCTACCTTGCGATGCTCGACATCCCGGCGCCGCCGATCTACGGCCTCACCGAAGAGCAAGTGCGTGAACGAAGTGTCAGCGCCGGGCCGCCCGCCGCCGCGACGGATTGAGCTTGGCGTGGAAAGTTCGTCCGCCGTTTCGCGTCACGGAGTACTTTCCGTTGGGCGTCGTGATCGTGAACGTTCCGGTGCTGCTCGTCGGATCCGTGACATACAAGTCAGTCGGCGTCAGATAGACAATGGCGGTTGAATCCGATTCGATGCCTGCGACTTTGCCGGCGTTCCAGAAAACGATCCCGGTCGTGTTCCCGCTTTGCACCGCGGAGGCATTCGCGTCATTTGCGATGATCGCCGGTGGAACGCGA
>QHVX01000118.1:0-5995 GCA_003222375.1 Acidobacteriota bacterium | reverse complement strand
TGTGAGGTTTTCGATGCGCGGCGACGCACCGTACAACCAGTACCCGACGCGATTCGCAACAGCCCAATTGATGCCCGACACGATCGGCGATGTCACCGGGCGCTGATCGATGACCGTCTCGATTCGATTCTCTGACCTCGAGTTGATGCTGTTCGTCAGGAAGACGATCGTGTCACCGAAGAAGAACCATGCTTTTTTCGCGGTGACCGACGACTTCAGCGGTGCGTATTCCATCGCCGACACGCCATTTTGTCCGTCGCCGATGCCGCCGACGAAAGTGCGAGTGCCGAAATCGTAAAAATCATTTGCGGTGTCAGGTTTCTGCTCGACCGTGATTCCGGGAAGCCGCGTCCAGTCGTACGCGGGCCAGATGTCGCGGCCGAAGTAATCATCGCCATTCAAGGCGAGGTAGAAGCGGCCATCAGACTGTCGCGAGCCGAGGAGGTTTTCGTCGTTGGTGCTCTCGCCGGATTTCGTCCGCGTCGAAAACATCTTCACGGACGCGAACCAGCCGTCGCGCCGATGCACGGTGTAGTCGGATGCGAAGTAGTGTTGATGACCCGATGGCCACGCTGCGGTGTCGGTGACATTCGCGAGCCCGGCCAGCTCCGGCGGAAGAATCCATTGCCAGCTTTGCAACATCTTGGCTGCCGCCGTCCGGATCTCCCTTTGCCTCGGCGACGCAATAACTGACGCTTGCAGTAGGGCCGCGATGCCGTTGTAGCCCGTCGTCGACGGGCGTGCGACTTCGCGGCTGATCACCGATACGTCGAAGTAATTTCCGTACAGCGACCACGCGATGCCGTCGGCGAGATAGTTCGAGAACGACGCACGCGCCTGCGAGGTTAGCTCGAACTCCGTGCCGCGCGTCAGGAGCGCGTAGCGCGCGACGTCGTTCGCGAACGAGCCGCCGTAACCGCCGGTGTAGAGCTGTGGACCATGTTGATGAAACGAGCTGTCGTTTTGGATTCCGTCGCCGGTCGTCGTCAGGCACGCGCTCGCCATCGCATCGCGGACTTGTGCGAGAAGCGCCGAATCGTCACGCAAAAGAGCGAGACAGAGATGCGTGTACGACGACCAGACGAGATTTTCGCCGGTCGGAACGGGGCCTGTCAGGCCACGGGAAGTCGGCGACGATCCGATGTGAAAGGCCAGCGTGCTGACACAGTCATTGAAAACCGTGTCGTTGATATCACCGCGCATCAGCACCAGCGTCGGGCCGAGGTCGAGCGGCGTGCCGATCGACCAGAACCACCAGTTGCCTAGCGGGAGCGTCGTGCGGCTGTAGTAATGATTGACATAACCGAGTGCTGATTCGATCTGCACTCGCAGTTGCGGATCGTTGTAGAGCGATTGCCCTGGCGTGCGATACGCCTTCGCCATCACGATCAAACGGCGCGTGTGATCCCACGGAGACCACGAACCGTCCGGCGTATCGTCGTAGTTGATGTCGCTCCAGCTTCCATCGCTGCGGAGAAAACCGGGGTCGATGTAGCTCCGCGCTTGCGATTCCAATCCGGCGAGGGCATCGCGAACGCGCGGCGACGTCCGATCAGCACCGGCGGCCGTGTAGTAATCGACAAAGTTTCCGCGGACGGTGTCGATCGATGAAGCGTGCGCGGCAGTAGCCAGCGCGATTGCGAGCAGGGCGACCAGACGATTCACGTTGTCAAGTAGAAGCGGCCGTTTTCGGAAGGGATTCCCGATTGGCAAATCAGGAGTTGGCAATCTTCGTGTAATGCCCCGGCCGCTTCCGTGGAAACCGATCGCAATCATAACGACCGCGACGACGGTTCTCCTGTCGCTTCTGTTACTTCCAGCCTGTTGTTGCGTGCGCGGACCGGCCGGCCCGACAGTCGCTCCGCCATCGCACATTCCGACGATCGGGACGGAGCCGATCCCCACGCCAACAGAAGCGCAGGCCAAGGCGCCGACGCAGACGGAAATGCGTAACGTCGACTTTCACGTCGACGAAGACACGATTCTCAAAATTCACTCCGTCCGCGGCGAAATGATGGCGAAGCAACCCGGCGCGCCGTTGAACTTCGACAACAAGACGACGTTCGTTTTCAAAGTCGATCGCGGAAAGATTGGCATGACGAGTCCGAGTCTCGACAATTTGATGAACCGCTACGTCTTCAACTCGCCGAGCTCACCGATCCGCAATCTTCACCTGACGATGGAGGGAAAGCAGCTCAAGCAGGAAGGCATCGTTCACAAGATCATCGACATCCCGTTCACGATGTGGGCGGACGTGTCGGCCGATAATGGCCGCATTCGCATTCATCCGACGAAGATGAGCATCTGCGGACTCAACGGACTCGGTCTGCTGAAGGCGGTCGGGATGACGCTGGAGAAGATGATCGGAAAACAACTGCCGCACGAACATGGCGTGTCAGCGGACAAGAACGATCTGCTGATGGATCCCGGCAAGATGCTTCCCCCGCCCGACACGGAGCTGCATCTCGTCGCCGTCAGCGTCGAAGGCGACGAGTTGATGCAGACGTTCGATGCCGGACGCCATCTTGCCGACCTTCCGAATCCACATCCCGAAGAGCCCAACTACATGTATTACCGCGGCGGAACGCTGCGGATGGGAAAACTTCTCATGGTCGACGCCGACATGTTCGTGGTCGACACCGACCCGAGCGATCCCTTCGACTTCTTCATCGATCGCTACAACGACGAGCTAGTGGCGGGCTTCTCGCGCAATCAGCCGAACTACGCACTGTTCGTCTTCATGCGCGACTTTGATGATTTGGGCAAGCCGCTGAGACCGGGCGAGCGGCAGGCGCCGAAGTGATTGAGCCGCCTGAGAGGCGGCTCTACGTAGCGCCGGCTCTCAGCCGGCGACGGGCCGCCCACGAGCAGATCGGGCACTCGGCCTTGTCGTGATTCCGCGCCGGGCAGTATTCCCGGCCGAAGTAGATGATCTGCAGGTGGCGCTTCCCCCACTCGTCTCGCGGAAAGACCTTTTTTAGGTCGGCCTCGGTCTTTCTGACGTCCTTGCCGTTCGAAAGCCCCCACCGCGCCGCGAGCCGGTGAATGTGCGTGTCGACCGGAAAGGCGGGCTCGCCGAACGCTTGCGACATCACGACGCTAGCGCTCTTGTGCCCCACGCCAGGGAGCTTCTCCAATTCATCGATGTCGCGCGGCACCTGGCCGTCGTATTGATCGACGATCGCCTGCGCCATTTGTTTAAGACGCCGCGCCTTGCTTGGAGCGAGTCCGCAACTTCGGATCAATTTCAGGACTTCGTGTTCCGGCATTCGCGCCAGCGCGGCCGGCGTCGATGCGCGACGAAAGAGCGCCGGTGTGACTCGGTTGACTTGCGCGTCTGTCGTCTGCGCCGACAAAACGACCGCCATGAGCAGCGTGAATGGATCGCGGTGGCCAAGGGGGATGTCGGGTTGAGGGTAGAGACGGTCGAGGATCTCGCCGATTTTCTTCGCCTTCTCCGCGCGTTTCATGGAAATTTACTGACGATGTCCGGCAGAGCAGGCGAGGGCTCGTTGTAATCGATCAGCGCCATCACGTCGCGAGTCGGCACGGCGCCGCCACGATTTCGCATGACGCCTCGCGCGTACGCGATCGCAGCGACGTCGCCGTTCTTCTCGAACGTATGCTCGAAGTACACCCATTTTTCATCCCACCCGGCGATGCGTGAACGCAGCGTAAATTTTTCGAAGGCCCGGATTTCGCGCCGATATCTGATGAGCGCCGCGCCGACGACCGGATACCAGCCGCGCTTCACGGCCCGGCGCAGCAATCGCGTTCGCGACATCAGATCGAGGCGCCCCAGGCCGGTGATGCTGACGTAACGGCCGTCGTTGAGATGGAGATTGAGGTCCATGTCCGTCGGCCAGACGCGAAAACGCAGCAGCGATTCATCGAGAACACCGCTGCGCCTTCGAAAGAGGTTCTTGAGGATGATTCCGACAACTCGAAAGAACAACAGCATCAGTTCAAATCAAACAGCAGCACCTCGGCGTCCTGTCCCTCGAGCGTAAGCGCTTTCTCGTCTTCGATCGCAGCGCCGTCGCCGGCGTTCAGCTTCTGTCCGTTGACGTCGACACTCCCGCGCGCGACCTGGAGCCACGCGTAGCGCCCGGGCCGCAGGTCGTATCGGATCGACTCGCCATTCCGAAGCGTCCCGGCGAACAGTTTTGTATCCTGATGGATCGTCAGGGACCCCTCGGCGCCATCTTGCGAGGCGACCAGTCGCAGCCTTCCGTTGCGCTCCTCGGCCGGAAAAGTTTTCTGTTCGTACTCAGGATGGATCCCGTGGCGCTCGGGCAGGATCCAAATTTGCAGCAGATGCACCGCTTTACTACGCGATGGATTGACTTCGCTATGCAGCACTCCCGTTCCTGCGCTCATGCGCTGCACCTCGCCGGGACGAATGACCGAGCCGGTCCCCATGCTGTCGCGATGTTCGAGCTCCCCTTCGAGGACATAAGTCACGATTTCCATATCGCGGTGGCTATGCGTTCCGAAGCCGCGTCCCGGCTCGACGCGGTCCTCATTGATCACCCGCAGCGCCCGGAAGCCCATCAATGCGGGGTCGTAGTAGTCCGCGAACGAGAAGGTATGATAGGTATCGAGCCAACCGTGATCGAAATGGCCTCGTTCCTCTGCCTTCCGAATTTGAATCATATGAACGTCGCCTCCATCACTACTAACAAGTCGGCATTCCGTTAAAATAACCGTTCCGGGATCACGCAGGAGGTTCAGATATGCAGCGGCTTACACGATGGTCACGCCTGGCGACGCCGCTCCTTGCCGCCGGCATTTTCGTGGCCGGCACCCCATCGCGCGGCGAGGACGAAATCGTAAACCTGCCGGCCGCCGACTGCACGTTCCAAGCCGATCAGATTCACTCCGCGCCTGAGATTTGGCATCGTCTTTCCCAACGCGCAGAGGCGGTTGCTCCGTCGTCGACGCGCCGCCGCGTCACGAATCCGCCGACGGGCGATCCATTCATCGCGAAGAATTTCATCGACAACGAAGTCTTCGGGAAGATGGTTCGTGACGGCATCGTCTGGACGTCGCGTTCCTCCGACACAGAATTTCTGCGGCGGGTCACTCTCGACCTGACAGGCGAGATTCCCGATGCCGCTACTGTCCGCGCATTCATCGCCGATCAGAGCGCCGACAAACGCGATCGCGCGATCGATCGCCTGCTCAAGTCCGACGCATTCACCGATCGCTGGACGCTGTGGCTCGGCGATCTCGTCGAAAACGTCCAGACCGCGACGAACACCGCGATCGGAACAGCTCCGCGTAACGCGTATTACAAATACATCCACGACTCGATCCAGCAATCGAAACCGTACGATCTAATCGTCCGCGAGCTGATCGCCGGGACCGGCGACGTCACCGTCAAGGGCGAATCGAATTACTACAACCGCGATCGCCAGAACAACGGACCGGCGCAGGACACCTACGACAATCTCTCCTCATCGACCGGTGCACGTTTCCTCGCGCAGCCATACCAGTGCCTGTCATGCCACAACGGGCTCGGGCATCTCGAGCAGGTCAATACCGGGCTTTCGAAAAAGCTGCGCTACGACTTCTGGCAGAACGCGGCCTTCTTCGCGCAAGTGCAGTTCGATCGCGTCGCCAACTCGACCGGCGGCACGAATCAGGCGATCAACGACAACACGACCGGCGCGTATCGGCTCAACACGACGTCGGGAAACAAAACGCCGCGGCAGCCGGTCAACGGAGAGAGCAGCATTGAGCCGGCGTTCTTCCTCACCAAAGAGAAGCCGGCAGCTGGTGAGTCGCGCCGCGCCGCGTACGGCCGGGTCCTGACCGCGCATCCGCAGTTCGCGCGAGCCACGGTCAACTACCTCTGGAAGGAGCTCTTCGGCCTGGGAATCGTGGAACCGGCCGATTCTTTCGATCTGCTGCGACAGGATCCCGCCACGCTTGCCACCGGCGCGACGTTGCAGCCGACGCATCCCTCGCTTCTCACGCAACTCGCGAGCGA
>QHVX01000465.1:3765-4247 GCA_003222375.1 Acidobacteriota bacterium | reverse complement strand
CGTCGTAGAGGTCGTGTCGAGGACGGGCGCGTTCGCGGTCACGACGATTTCCGCGCTGACCGCGGCGGGCTTCATCATGACGTCGAGCGTAGTGTCTTTGCCGAGGGAGACCGTCACGTTCTTGCGCGCAACGGGCGCCAGACCTTCGAGGCGAAAGCTCGCTTCGTATTCACCGGGCGGCAGAAGCGCGAGTCGATAAATCCCGTCGACCTGACTGTTGGTCGTGCGCGTTCCCTGCAGCGCCGGACTCTTGACCTCGACAGTGACGCCGGGAAGCGAGCCGCCGTTTGCATCGACGATTTTTCCGGTGAGGCTGCCGGTGGTTTGTGCGAAGACCGGAGTAGCGAGAAGGAGAAGGAGAGAGACCGCGAGGCGAAACCGAGGCATGCAGACCTCCTGTGGACGATTTCTCGGAAGCATACAACGAAGCGCTGAGGCAGAACGCAGAAGGCAGAAGGCAGAAGGCAGCAGGCAGAAGGCAG
>QHVX01000465.1:0-3743 GCA_003222375.1 Acidobacteriota bacterium | reverse complement strand
TCCCTTCTGCCTTCTGCCTTCTGCCTGCTGACTTCTGACTTCTATTACTGCTGGTTTCGCTTGCCCATTCGCGATTCGTGCTGAGCCTTCAGCGCTTTGAACTGCGCCTGCTGATCCGGTGTGAGGATCGTGAGGATCTTCGCATCCTGCGCGTCGCGCAACTGCTTCATCTGCGCCTTTTGCGACTCGAGCGCCGGCTTGAGCGCGTCGAGCTTGGCCGTGTCATTTGCCTCTTTGGCAGCGCGAAGATCGCTCATCGTCTGCCGGAAGGACTGGAAAAACGCGGCGTTGTCAGCGCGAAACTTCGCATTGAGATCGCGCAACTGCTGCTTCTGGGCATCGGTGAGGTTCAGCTTCCTGGCGAGTTTCTCGCCGTAGGCGCCTTTGCCTCGATGTCCGCCCCACCCCTTTTCGTCCTGCGGCAGGGCGAACGCCAGCGACGCGCTGACGGCCACCACGGCCGCTGCTACCAACCACTTCTTCATCTGCATGATGTCTCCTTGCTGGCCGTGTCCATGAGTTGTTTGCCAGCGTGATGTAAGGACGTTTGCCGGCGGCCTGCTGTTTCCCCAGGAGCACGAACTGCACCGCGGTGTAACGAATTGCAGGCCGCCGACGCAGGACTCTTGCATCATGTCGAACCGTGACATCCCACGCGCGCCTGAGCGGACGCGAGCTCTTGATCATCTTCGTTTTCTGGACGGCGTTGGCGACGCTCTCGGCGGTCAACCAACTGCTCGACCCGCGCGGATTCGGACCTCGCTTCATTTCGCCGGCGGGCGGGATCGCGATGGCCTACGTCGAATGCTGGCTGTGGGCCGCCATCACGCCGCCGATTTTTTCACTGAGCAGCCGCCTCACCGAGACGCACTCGCGATGGTACGTTCGGATTCCCATCCTGCTGCTGGCGGGCATCGCCGTCTCCCTCATCATCTACTCGCTCCTCGGATACGCAAGATCGGAGATCTTTGAAGTGCCGCGCCGCGGCATTCCAGGTTTCGCGCCGCTGCGCGAAATCGGGCGCTTCCGATTCGCGAATCAGTTTCTCGTCTACTGCGCGGTGGTGGCTGGGGGATTTGCGCGTGAATATTTTTTGCGCGATCAGGAACGGTATCGCGAAGCCGGCGCGCTGCAGGCGCAGCTCGCCGAAGCGCGATTGGACGCGCTGCGCGCACAGATCAATCCGCATTTCTGGTGGAACGCGATCCGGCCGGCGTTCGCCGCATGATCGCGCGGCTCGCGGATTTGCTGCGCCGCACGATCGACAGTCGCGGAGCGGCGACAGTTCCGCTGTCGGAGGAGATCGATTTTCTGCGGCGGTACATCGAGATCATGGAGGTCCGCTTTCAGGGACGCCTCCGCGTGCGCATGGACCTCTCTCCCGATACGCTCGATGTCCGAGTGCCGAGTCTCATCCTGCAGCCGATCATGGAGAACGCGATCGAGCACGGCGCGAGCCGGGCGGTGGGGGAGGGCGTGATCGAAGTCGCCGCGCGCCGCGATCATGGAAGTCTGGTCCTTTCGGTGCGCGACAACGGGCCGGGCGTGCGGGCGGGTGCGGCGGGGGTGGGGCTGAGCAACACGCGAGCGCGGCTCGAGCAGCTCTATGGATCGCGCGCGTCTGTATCACTCGAGTCGCTGCCGGAAAGTGGCGCAATCGCGACGATGACGATTCCGATCGATGGCTGACAAAAAGCTGCGCGTGCTGATTGCCGACGACGAGCTTCCCGCGCGGCAGCGAATCGAGGATCTGCTCGCGAAAGAAAGTCGCGTGGAGATCGTGGGCTCGGCGCCGACCGGCGACGAAGCGGTCGACATCATTCGTCGCGCCAGGCCCGATCTCATTTTTCTCGACGTGCAGATGCCCGGCAAAACAGGATTCGAAGTTGTCGATGCTGTCGGCGCCGATCGGATGCCGGCGACGATCTTCGTGACGGCGTTCGACCAGTTCGCGTTGAAAGCATTCGCGGTCGCGGCGGTCGTATGCGCTGGACGCGTTCGACATCGCCGCCGTCGACTACCTGGTGAAGCCTTTCGATGACGAGCGGTTCGCCCAATCGCTCCAGCGCGCGCGCAAGCGCCTTCGGGCCGTCCCTCGCCAGGGACAATATCGGGAAAGAATCGCAGTGGAATCGCGCGGCCAGGTCCGCGTTGTCGCCGTGGCGAAAATCGACTACATCACCGCGAGCGGTCCATACGCCGAGCTGCACGTCGGGGAAAAGACGTTCGCCGTGCGCGAGCGCATGCAGACTCTCGCGGAGCAGCTCGATCCGTCGATGTTCGTGCGGGTCCACCGCTCGGCGATCGTGCGCCTCGATCGCATCGAGACCCTTCTCCACCGCCCGGGTGGCGACTACGCCGTCCGTTTGAAAAGCGGCGCGGAGGTTGACGTCAGCCGCGCGCGGCGCGACGAGCTCGCGCAGAGGTTGGGAATCAAGTAATTCCGCCAGAGGCAAGGTCTCGCCCTGGCGCTCGATTACCTGTCGCGCGTTCATTTTTGTGATCCATCTGACGAAATTCACGTGCTTTCACGGCGATAATCTCTGGCGATGGTTCGCGGGTGCATCGTTGCCCTCACTCTGATCGCCTCGGCAAGCGCAGCCCTCGCGGCCACGCAGGGCGGCCCGATTCCCGTTCCGCTGCCGCTGTTTCCGGCCAACAACTGGTGGAACACCGATGTGAGCGCAGCGCCGCTCGATGTCAACTCGGCGAGCGTCCCGATTGGGGCACCGACAACCCTCCTCCTCAGTCGACGTTGTACGGTTTCCCGTACATCATCGTCGACGGTTCACAGGCGAAGAAGATCGTGACGTTCGATCTGCAGGCATCGGATGAGAGCGATGGCGTCGGTGTTCCCTTCTATCCGATTCCCGACGAAGCGATCAAACAATACGGCTGGATCGAACAAGGGCCGCCGGGGAATGTCAATCCGGGCGGCGACCGCCACATGCTGATCGTCGATAAAACGAACAACACGTTGTACGAGTTGTACAACGTTTTTTACAACGGCACGAATTGGACGGCTTACTCCGGCGCATTTTTCGACATGAAGACGAATAATCGCCGGCCAGAGGGTTGGACGTCAGCCGATGCTGCCGGACTGGCGATTCTCCCGGGCCTCGTTCGATACGATGAAGTGTACGGGCCGAATGAGATTACGCACGCGTTTCGCGTCACGGTCCAATCTTCCAACGGCCACGTCTATCCCGCTTCGCACGATGCCGGAAACGCTGCTAGCGCGCTACCGATGGGTGCGCGCTTGCGGTTGAAGGCGAGCACAGATATTTCGATGTTTCCAGCCGATGTTCAGAAAATCTGCCGCGCGCTCCAGAAATACGGATTGATCGTCGCTGACAACGGCCAGAACATGTTCATCCAGGGCAATTACGACAACAACTGGAACATGGACATCTTCACATCGACGACCACCGGTCTAGAAAAGCTGACCGCCAGCGATTTCGAAGTCGTGCTGCGCGGCTGGCAGCCGTCGATCTCGTTCATCCTCACGCTTCCGACGACAATGGGCGCCAACGACACCGCCACAGCGACACTCACGGCGTACAACTCGAGCTACGCCGTCGCGACCGTCTATACCGGAACGGTGCACTTCACGAGCACCGATGGTGCGGCGACGCTTCCGATCAATTACACATTCACCGCCGGCGATGCGGGATCGCACACATTTTCATTCACATTACGAACTGCCGGCGGACAGACGGTCTACGCCACCGACATCGCCGACG
>QHVX01000117.1 GCA_003222375.1 Acidobacteriota bacterium | reverse complement strand
TGCGCGTAATCGAGTGCTTTGTCGACCGGCAGAGGACCGCGAAGCGTGTCGCCCTCGACCAGCTCGAGCACCAGGCAATCGACATCGCCCGATTCTTCGAGTCCATAGATCGCTGCGATGTTGGGATGGTTCAATGAAGCGAGAGTGCGTGCTTCGCGGCGGAACCGCGCCATCCGCTCCGGGTCGCGCGCGAACTCAGGAGGCAACGTTTTGATGGCCACATCCCGACCGAGCTCCTCATCGTGCGCCCGATACACTTCTCCCATCCCGCCCGCGCCTAATCGCGACACGATCCGATGCGGTCCGAATCGGCGGCCGGCCAGGAGACCGGCGGTGGTGACGCTGGCCGTCAAGTCTTCAATCAGTGCCGTCTCGAGAAAACTGCCGGCTTCCTTTTCCTTTGAGAGAAGGATCTCGATGTCTTGCCGCAGCTCGCGATCTGTCCCGCAGTTCCGGTCGAGAAACGCTGCGCGATCGCGAAGGATCTCCGATAACGCGACTTGAGATCCTTCGCTGCGCTCAGGATGACGGGTCCAACGCTTATCCCTGTCTGCGTCTGCGGTGATCGCCGCGGCCGCCGCGGTCGCGATTGCCGCGATCTCCGCGATCGCCACGATCCTCGCGGGGCGGGCGGTTCGCGCGCTGCTCGCGCGCTGCCGCCAGCTCCTCTTCGGTGGGCGGTGGGAGGAGCGGCTTGCGTGACAGCCGGATCTTGCCGGTGTCGGGCTCAATCCCGACTACCTGCACCTCGACCTCGTCGCCAAGCTGGAAGAGATCCGTCACCTGACCGACGCGCGTGTGCGCCATCTCGGAGATGTGCAGCAGTCCGTCCTGACCGGGAAGAATCTCGACGAACGCGCCGTACGGCTCGATGCGCTTCACGGTCCCTTTGTAGTTCTTGCCGATTTCCGGCGACGCCGTCAGGCCCTTGATGATGTCGATTGCGCGCTGCGCCGACGCCCCATCCATCGACGCCACGGTGACTTTTCCGTCGTCCTCGACATCGATCTTTGTTCCGGTCTCCTCCACGATCCAGCGAATCGTCTTGCCGCCCGATCCGATGACATCGCGAATCCGATCTTTCGGTATGAAGATCGTGTAGAGCCTCGGCGCGAACTCCGAGAGCTCCGCGCGCGGCTTCGCGATCGCGGCGTCCATTTTGCCGAGGATGAAGAGGCGTCCTTCTTTGGCCTGCTGGAGTGCCTGCGCCATGATCTCGCGCGAAAGGCCGGTGACCTTGATATCCATCTGCAGCGCCGTGATTCCCTTGCGCGTGCCGGCGACCTTGAAATCCATGTCGCCTTCGTGATCCTCGAGGCCGGCGATGTCGGTGAGGATCGCGGTCTTCGACGTTTCCTTCACGAGTCCCATCGCGACGCCCGCGACAGCGGCACGCATCGGAACGCCCGCCTCCATCAGCGCCAGCGATCCGCCGCACACCGACGCCATCGACGACGAGCCGTTCGACTCGAGGATGTCGCTGACGCAGCGGATGGTGTAACCGAATTCGCTTTCCGGCGGCAGCATCGGCTGCAGCGCGCGGCGGGCCAGATTGCCATGGCCGATTTCGCGTCGTGCCGGTCCACGGAGAAACTTCACTTCACCAACCGAGAACGGCGGGAAGTTGTAATGCAGCATGAAGCGCTGAAAGGTCTCGCCTTCGAAGTCTTCGATCTTCTGCGCTTCCTGCGGCGTTCCGAGTGTGACCGTGACGAGTGCCTGGGTCTCGCCGCGAGTGAAGATCGCCGAGCCGTGCGTGCGCGGAAGCACGCTGAGCTGAACGTCGATCGGACGGATTTCGCTGAACGCGCGTCCGTCGAGCCGCTTCTGATCGTTGATGATGACGTCGCGGAAAATGCGCGTCTCCATCGCTTCGTAGGCCGCTTCGACCGCCGCCAGTTTCTCGATGTCCTCGGGCGGGACCGACGCGATCATCTGGGCCTTCACATTCTTCACCGCATCGCGTCGCGCCTGTTTTCCCTGAGTCAGCAGCGCCATGCGAAGCGTCGCGCCGTAGTTCTTCATCAGATCTTGCAGCAGCTCGTCGGCGTAGCGCGGCGTGATCGTGACTTCGACCTTCGGCTTGCCGGCCTCGGCGCGAAGCGCGTTCTGCAGCGTGCAGATCTGCTTGATCGCGGTGTGTGCGGCGTCGAGCGCGTCGAGCACGACGCTCTCGTCGACTTCGCGCCCACCCGCTTCGACCATCACGATCGCATCGGAGGTTCCGGCGACTACCAGGTCGAGCTCGGAGAGATCGCGCTGCGAGTTCGTCGGATTGATGATGATCTGGCCGTCGAGATAACCGACGCGGACCGCGCTGATCGGATTGAGGAACGGGATCTCCGAAACCACCAGCGATGCCGAGGCGGCGTTGATCGCGAAGATGTCGGGGTCGTTCTCGCCGTCTGCCGACAGAACGAGCGCGATGATCTGCGTTTCCTGTTTGTAGCCCTCAACGAACGACGGCCGCAGAGGCCGGTCGATGAGGCGTGAGGTGAGAATTTCCTTCTCGGTCGGACGCCCTTCGCGCTTGAAAAAGCCGCCCGGGATGCGTCCGCCGGCGTAGGTGTACTCCTTGTAATCAACGGTCAGCGGCATGAAGTCGCCGAGGACCGTGCCTTCCTTGAAACATGCGGTGGCGAGGACGACCGTGTCGCCGTAGCGAATCACGCACGCGCCATTGGCCTGGCGCGCAACCGCACCGGTCTCGAGCGAGAGCATGCGCCCGCCGATCTGTATTTCCTTCTTTGTCATGAACCATCCTTCAGGTGCGCGAGCCACTCATCACTTCGCGCCAATTGTTGTGTCCGCGGTGGGCCGGATGATGGGATCCGGCCGTGGGGGGGATGTGCACTACAAGTGCCGGGTGCCGAAGTGCCGAGGTGCCGGAAAAGCAGTCGCGGCACGCGGCACTACGGCACGCGGCACCATTACTTCCGGATGCCGAGCTTGTCGATGATCGAGCGGTATCGTTCCTGGTCGGTCTTCTTGAGGTAATCGAGAAGGCGACGGCGGCGTCCGACGAGCTTGAGCAGGCCGCGCCGGCTGTGGTGATCCTTCGCGTGCGACTTGAAGTGCTCGGTCAGATAAGTGATGCGGTTCGACAGGAGGGCAATCTGCACCTCCGGCGATCCCGTGTCATCGTTATGCGTGCGATACTGCGAAATCAGATCCGTTTTATGTTGCTTGGTGGTTGGCAAAACACTGTCTCCTTAGCCAGTTACCGGTAACCCAGATACACCTATTCTCTTAAGCCGGCCCACCATAACAGCGCGAAGGGGCAAAATCAATCCCGGATCAGATCGATGCCTATTTCGAAGAGTAACGAAGTCCACCATCGAGCGATCATCGTCGATGGGCATTGCGACACGCCGTACCGGATGCTCCGCCGCAACGTGCATCTCGATGAGCACGACACCGAGGCGCAGGTGGATCTGCGGTCGCTGCGGGAGAGCGGCATCACCGCTTCGTTTTTCGCGGCCTACGTGCCTCCGTACTACGCCGGCCGCGGCGCGGCGCAGTTTGCCTATCGCCTGATCGATCTGATTCGCGCCGAGACGTCGCGCTATCCGAATCAGTTGAACCTGTGCACGGATTCGGAAGGCATCCGCCGCGCGAAACAGAATGGCAAGACGGCCATCATGATCGGAGTCGAAGGGGGGCACGCGATCGAGGACTCGCTCGAGACCCTCCGCGATTTCTACCGCCTGGGCGCCCGCTACATGACGCTGACGCACGTCAACACCAACAATTGGTGCGACTCGTCGGCGGATGCCGGCCGTCATGGCGGCCTGACAGATTTCGGACGACAAGTCGTGCGCACAATGAACGACATGGGCATGATCGTCGACATCTCGCACGTCTCCGACGCCGCGTTTTACGCGGTGCTCGAGACCACCCGCACGCCGGTGGTCGCCACGCACTCGTCGTGCCGCGCGCTCTGCCGTCATCCTCGCAACATGACCGACGACATGCTGCGCGCGCTCGCGAGAAACGGCGGCGTGTGCATGATCAATTTTTTCTCCGCCTTCGTGAACGACGCGGTGGCGGAAGCGGTCATGCGCGCACAGAAACGCGATCGCAAGCCGGAGAGCGAAGGAGGAACCGAGGAGCTGCCGAACGACACGACGGATTGGGATGCGTATCTAAAGTGGTTCAATCAGCTCGGCTGCCCGACCGCCACTCTCGAGGATGTCGTCAATCACTTCATCCATGCGGTCAAAGTCGCGGGAGTCGATCACGTCGGAGTCGGCAGCGACTTCGACGGCGTTCCGGCGCTGCCCGAGGATCTCGAGACGGCGGCCGCGTTGCCGCGGATCACGGAGCGTTTGCTCGAACGCGGATTGTCGGAGGGCGATGTCGAGAAGATCCTCGGCGGCAATTTCATGCGCGTCTTCGAGCAGATCGAAAAAGCCCGTGTAAAATCGCTCGCCGATCATGCCGAGCGAAGTTGAACAACTGCGCGATCTCGCCCGCGCCTTCTGGGCCGGAAAACCGATTCCGTGCCCGAAGCATCCTGGCGTCAACATGATCGGCGAATTCGTGCAGACCACCTTCGCGGACCATGTCTTCCTCACCTGCCCGCGCGGAAGGGAAACGATCACGATCCCACAGCGGCCCAAGCAGATGCAGTTTTATCCGCAGGCAGTTGAAGGATTCGTCGAAAATATCAATCGCGGCGATGCCATCCTCTGCTATCGCTGCCAATCGCCACTCGAGGTCAATCTGAACGAGAACGCGACCACCGGCGTCGCCCGCTACGTATTCACGTGCGTGCGTTGCCTGTCATGGGGCGAGTGGGCCGGGCGGCCGGAAACGGCGAAGATTGGAAAAGACGCGACGTAGATGCGGTTCCAAAGCGCGTTGCTTGCGATTCTTGTCGCCGCTCCAGCTCTTGCGGCCACACGGACCTGGACCGGGACGACAGACGGGAACTGGGTGACTCCCACAAATTGGAGCGATGCGGCGCCGGTGGCCGGCGACGATTTAGTCTTTCCGGCCAGCGGCTTGAATCAAAACAACACGAACAACTTCCCGGCCGGGACAAGCTTCAACTCGATCACCGTCTCTGGCGGCGCGTACACGCTCAACGGCAATGCAATCACGCTCGGCGTCGGCGGCATCACCACGATCACCCCGATCGGCTGCTGCGTTCCCTTAATCGCGTTGCCGATAACCCTCGTTGCAAATCAAACCTGGAACCTGGGTCGGGCGAATATCGGCGCGACGAACCTCAACGGTTTCGCGCTCACGATCGCTCCAGGTAGTGACACAATTTGGTCAGGCCCGATTAGCGGCGCGGGTAGCATCACGCTAAACGGTAGCGTGGTAAACGGTCCCGTACGCTTGAACCTGACCGGCATGAACACCACAATCGCGCCGCTCACCGTTAACTCTAGCTTCGTAATCGTCATGGGCACCTACCTCGGGCCGATCACCGCGAACGCGAACGGATTGGGCTCCCTCGGATTAGCGACAGGCGCAACTGCCGGCCCGATCACAATCAATGAAGGCGGTTTCGACAGTGGTATTGGCCCCTCGTTCGGCACGGCGCTCACTGGGAGTCTCTCGTTAAACGGCGGCTTCACATTCTTTGAGGAGCTGATCGCTGGCGTGTCGGATTTCAATAAGACGTCGGTCACCGGCTCGGTCACAATCAACAATGCGTTTCTTCACCTTGAAAACAGCTCGACGGTTCCGCCTGGGACAACTTTCACGATCATCGACAACGACGGCTCGGACCCGGTGGTGGGAACGTTCGCCGCGCTTCCGGAAGGAGGCAACATCACCGCCAGAGGGCTCTCGATTCCGCCGCAACCGCAGAACTACACCATCAGCTACAGGGGAGGCACGGGCAATGATGTTGTCTTGATCGCGCAAGCGGTCGCGACCGTCCTTTCCACGACGACGCTGACGAGCTCAATGAACCCGTCGGTGCAGGGGCAGGCGGTAACTCTGACGGCAACGATCACTCCCGCTACCACGACCGGTACAGTCACTTTTTTTTGGCACAGCGCGGCCGGTGTTCTGAACAATTTAGGGACCGTTTCCCCTAACGCATCAGGAGTCGCTACACACACCATGGCCTCGTTGCCGGTCGGTTCGAACACTATCTTCGTGCGATATAGCGGCGGTGGTGTGATTGCGGGAAGCGGAGCAGGCATCCAGCAAGAAGTAACGGCACAGATCCCTGCGCTGAATGCACGTGGTGTCGCTCTGCTCGCCATTGCGCTTGCCGTTACCGGCGCGTTGCTTATCAAGAGTTAGGGATTTCCTTCTCGTCTTTCGCCTGCTGGCAAAGACGCGACGTAGAGCGATACAGTCGCGCGCCGGTCCGGCCCGAGAGAGATTCAGTGCGTTTTCGCAATCACCATTGTCGCGGTCTTTGTCGCCGCTCCGCTCTTCGCAGCCACGCGGACGTGGACGGGGACCACGGACGGGAATTGGATGACCGTTACGAACTGGGGCGGACGGCGCCTGTTGCTGGCGACGACTTAGTCTTTCCTGCCGCCGCCTTGAATCAGAACAACACGAATAACTTCCCCGCTGG
>QHVX01000116.1 GCA_003222375.1 Acidobacteriota bacterium | reverse complement strand
TGCAGGGAAAAATGGACCATGCACGCATCGGCATCGGCGGGCATGCCTACGGCGCGTTCACGGCGCTGCTCGTCGCCGGAATGAACGGCACGCTCAGCGATGCGCGCGTGCGCGCAGCAGTCGTGATGTCGCCTCCGGGTCCATCGACAATGCGCGGAATCACGCCGCAGTCATTTGCGACGCTGAAGGTTCCCGTGATGTTCATGACCGGCACGAACGATCGTGGCGCGAGCGAGTCCGAAGATGTGAGCTGGCGCAAGCAGGCGTTCGAGAACAGCCCGTCCGGCGACAAATACTTCGTGCTGATCGATGGCGCTCGATCTTCTTCATTCACTGGGCAGGTGAGCTTCTACGACGTGCCGATACAGCCGGCGACGACGACCAACCCGTACTACGGACAACAGCAGGTGCCGCAACAACAGCGCGGCGCGATGGTGTTCGGCAACGATCGCCGCATTTTTCAGATGGTCAAGATCGCGTCGCTGGCCTTCTGGGACGCGTATCTAAAAAGCGATACCACCGCCCGCGATCTGCTCTCGACGCCAAAGTTCGAGAGCTCCTTCAGCGGCGCACATTTGACGGCGAAGTAGGCCTCAGTGCGAGTGCCGAGCGCGCGTGCGAGCTGCTTTCACAGCAGCGCGATGCCGAGCGGCAGGTCCGCGACGACGTGCAGTCGTGCGCGCCTGCTTCGCGAGCGACGTTCTCGAAGCTGCCGAGTGCCCTTCGCGCTTCAATGCGCCGCGCACCGCGCGCGAACGCGTCGCTGACGGCTTATGTCCTCGATTGCGAATCGCGCTTCGAGCCGATGCGCGCGTCCGCGCGCTTCCGCCCTTCGGCGGCGCCAATTTGACGCCCGAACGTCGCGCTTTCGACAGTCCGATCGCGATCGCCTGCTTCGTCGACCGCGCGCCGTGTTTTCCGCGCCTGACGTGTTCCATCTCTTCGCGGACAAACTCGCCGGCCTGCGTCGAGGGCGCCTTGCCCTGCGCTCGATCTCGCCTTGCTCGTCGAATGGTTTCTTTTTCCGGCATGAGCACCTCCGCATCTGATGTGTGCAAGAACGTGGCCCCGATCCATCCTTTTCGAAGCGCGTTTCTGAGCGATGACGCTTCGCGCTTCGCGGTCGACGTCAACGGCCGGATGCCGGGATTGATGTGACGGTCAGTGCGCATCTGGATCAACCTGAAGCCCTGCGCCGCGATGAGACGCTCGAGCGACGCTTTGGTGTATCCATAGAGATGCGGAAAACCGAGGAGGTTGGTGTGACCGAGGACGGTGGGATTGTCCTGCATGTCGAGGTAATGCGATGCGTTAGGCGTCCGAATGATCAGCACGCCATTCGGCCGAAGGACACGCCCGACTTCCGCGAGTAGCCGCTTCGGCTCATCAATTTGCTCGAAGCAATTCCAAATGAAGACTCCGTCGAAGGAATATGCGTCGAACGCGCACTCTTCGAGCGGCCCCTGGAACGTCGAGTAGACGTGCGCGCGCGCCTCGCTTTGTGCCGATACACGGTGATGTGCGCGCGCAGCATTCGCTCCATCGCGAACGCTTCGCAGTGATCGGTCTCGTAGTCCGGCGCCTCGCGTTCTCGTCTCACGAGGATTTCGCAGTCGTCGCAGATCGCGATTTCGGCAGGCGCGGAATGTCCGACATCGATCATGTTCTTCTGCGCGGCGCGATCGACGAATCCATCGATCCGATCGCGATAGAACCGGCGATGTCGAGGTCTTCGCGTCCGCAGCTCGGACAGGCTCTCACGAAGGCAGAAGGCAGCAGGCAGAAGGCAGAAGGCAGAAGGCAGAAGGCAGCAGGCAGAAGGCAGCAGGTAGAAGGCACAACGGAAGGATCAGCCATCTCTACTTCTGCCTTCAGCCTTTTGCCTTCTGCCTTTTGATTTGCGGCTCTCACGAAGGCAGCAGGCAGCAGGTAGAATGTAGAAGGCACAACGGAAGGATCAGCCATCTCTACTTCTGCCTTCTGCCTTTTGCCTTCTGCCTTTTGATTTGCGCCGGCTTCACGCGCTCGGGCAGCTTCTTGCCGCCGGTCTCGCGGTTCCACTCCTCGAACGTTTCGGGTGAGATTTTTCCCTTGACGAGTAACTCGGCGAACTTTCGGCGCTGCGCCTGGCTTTTGAACGGCATTTGCCTCAGTTCAACCGCAAATCTCGGGCCTGCCAGCCACCTGATAAAATCATGATCTCTCCATGCCAGGAAAGAGTCGTCTGTCCACCGTTGAAACTCGTCTGCTCAGCAGCGCTGTGCAGGTCGCTGGCGAGGGGATTGCCATTCTGACTCCGGCGGAAGAGGCCATCGGCCCTCGCATCCTCTTCGTCAATGCCTGCTTCTGCAAGCTCTACGGCGTCGAAAAGAATGAAGTCCTCCACAAAACGCTGGCCGCCTTTGGGATCGTCGATCGCCATCATGCCATTTTCAACGACATGCTGGAGCACATATTCGAGAACGAGCCATTCGACGCAGAAGCGACCGCTCGCCGAAAGGATGGCGCGGAATTCGAGCTCGACCTGCAGGTCGTGCCGGTCATGGACTCCGGCGAGCCGACGCACTGGGTTGCGTTCCTTCGCGACATCACTGAAAGTAAGAATCAGCTTCTGATGCTACGCCGGCAGGCGATGTTCGATCCCCTCACCGACCTGCCCAACCGCATGCTGCTTTTCGAGCGGTTTGAAAAAGCGATCGACAACGCGCGCTCCGCCAAGAACATGACGGCGCTGTTGCTGATGGACCTCGATCGCTTCAAGGAGATCAACGACACCTTCGGCCATCACTTCGGCGACACGCTGCTGAAAGAGATCGCCGTCCGGCTCCGCAATCTCCTCAGCCCCAACGACACTCTCTCGCGCCTCGGCGGCGACGAATTCGGATTGTTCCTCACGCGCGCGTCCGATCCGAGCGATGTTGCCGCTGTCGCAAGACGCGTCCTTGACTCGCTGCAGCAGCCGTTTGCTATCGAAGGCCATCTGGTGGAGGTCAGCGCCAGCATCGGCATCGCGCTCTATCCGACGCACGGCACGGACGCGCGCATGCTGCTCCGCCGCGCCGACGTCGCGATGTATGCCGCCAAAGAGGCGAACGTCGGCTATGCCTTCCACAATCAGGAGCACGAGTCACAGACGCCTGATCAACTCGCGCTGGTCGTCGAGATGCGCAGCGCGATGGAACGCGACGAGTTCGAGCTTTACTACCAGCCCAAGCTGCATGTCAACAGCGGCTTGATGACACGCGCCGAAGTCCTGATTCGATGGAACCATCCGAAGAGAGGCCTGCTGGCGCCAGGAGCATTCATTCCGATTGCGGAGCGCACCGGATTGATCAAGCCGATGACGGACTGGATCATCGACAGAATGTTGAAACAGTGCCGCGAATGGCACGACGCCGGCGCGCCGGTGCACGTGGCGGTCAACATTTCTGCGAAGAGCCTGCAGGAACAATTGCTGCCCGTGAAGTTCCAGGCAGCGCTCGACAAGTGGAATATGGATCCACGCTTTGTGAAGGTCGAGATCACGGAGAGCAGCATCATGGCCGATCCAGCGCACGCTCTCGCGATCACATCGATGTTGCAGTCGATGGGCGTTCGCCTCTCGCTCGACGATTTCGGCACCGGGTTCTCATCGTTGACCAACCTTCGACAGTTGCCGATCGACGAGCTCAAGATCGATAAGTCGTTCGTGATGGGAATGACGGCTAGCGAGGCCGACACGACCATCGTCCGCACCATGATCGACCTCGCCCACAACCTCGGCAAACAAGTTTGTGCCGAAGGCGTCGAGGATGAGTTGACGTGGCGACGGCTCGGCGAGATGGGATGCGATCTGGCGCAGGGTTACTGGATCAGCCGGCCGCTCCCGGCCGGCGATTTTCTGGCGTGGCTGGTCGAAACGTTCTGGGGACTGCGCCAGGTCAAGCGCTCATTGCGATCAGTTGCCCGCTGATCGGCGACGCATCTTCGCTCAACAGAAACGCAATTGCGGCTGTGACGCGGTCGTGCGGAACCCCATCCTGACCCAGCGTCGATGGAAGCAGCGCGTTGACCGTGATGCGCCGCTTCTGAAGCTCTTTCGCGAGAACCTCGACGTAAGCATTGAGTGCGGATTTCGCAGCGACGTAGGCCGCTAGTCCTGCCGGCTTGGTCAGCGAGGCGATCGAGCTGATCGCGACGATTCGTCCGCCATCGGAGATCTTCTCGCGCACGGCTTCGATCGCGCGGACGCCGCTCATCAGATTCGCGTCGATCATCTTCGCGAAATCGTCGACTTTCGATCCGAGGGTGAAGGCGCCGGCGATGTGGAGAAGGCCGAAGACCTGATCGACGCGCGGGACTTGCTCGCGAGGCACGGGAATGCAGTTGTATTCGTTCTTGAAGCGTGCGATGACTGCCTGGCCGAGCTGACCGCTCGCGCCGGTGATGAGAAGCGATTTCACTGCGCCTTCGCCGTTAGCCGCTGAATCCGCTGGTACTCCTCTTCGAGCTCCCACGAGCGATCGCTGTCGAAAATCGCCGGCGGCACGCTTGAAGCGTACGGCGTGCCGGTGAGCTCGAACGGATTCGGGACCTTCGCTTCATCCTCGAGCCGGATCACCGGCGTTGCTATCGGAAGGTAGAGCACACGCCAATGCACGCCGATGGCGCGAAAATCGATGAAGCCGGCATGCCACTGCACATGGTCGGGCAGGGGAGAGAAAAGACGGAACAGTGCCGCTCGCGAATAATCAGCCCGTGGCCCTTCATTCGCAAATGCGGCCGACGCGGCGGCAAGAAGCAGGGCGACGACCGCTGGCCTCATAACCTTATTGCTGCTCGTTCGCCGTCAAACGCTGGATCCGACGGTACTCGCGCTCGACGGCCCACGAGCGGTCGTGATCGAACATCGGCGGCATCGTCGAGGCGTATGGAGTTCCGGTCAGCTCGAACGGATTCGGAATCTTCGCGCCATCCTCGAGTCGCGCGCCCGGCAATGGCGCCAGGAGCGGCAAATAGAAAATGCGCCAATCCATGCCCCAGGCGTGGAACTCGACGAAGCCGGTGTGGAACTCCACGCGGCGATCGGTTGCCGGCCGATCGGGATTCAAGTCGCGAAATGCCTTCAACTTTTCTGCGTCGTCAGCAGTCTGCGCGAATGCTGTGGTTGCCAGGAAGAGTGCCGCGAGCGCGATTCGCTTCATGTTCCTTCGACGTAGCCTACCGCGATACGGTTCGGGCGCGCTGTGGGATCTGCGTTCCGGTCAAAACGAGCGCGTTCGGGATCTCCTGGGTGGTGCGCGGATACGAGTACGGCAGCGGCGCCAGCAGCGGCAGCCACGCGATTCGGATGTCGGCGGCCCGCGTATGAATCTGCGTCATTCCGATGTCCGTCTCAACGCGTTCCTTTTTCGGCGGATTGATCTGCAGAACCGTCGGTTGATCGGCCGCGATGGCCGCGCCCGCAATTGATAGCAAGCACAGCGTAAGCATTAGCGTTTTCATAGCGATGGATATCGCAAGGCCGATGCCGGGCCGGCCATCCACAACAGACGAGGTCGAACCTGACTACGCCCGGGCGGCTCGCGATATTCTCTCGCGTACACCTTGACACTCTCCGCCGGATCGCGGCTCGGGCCATACGAAATCGTGGCGCCTCTCGACGCAGGAGGAATGGGCGAGGTCTATCGCGCAAAGGATCCGCGGATCGGCCGCTCCGCCGCTTCGAGCAGGAAGCGCGAGCGGCTGGTGGCCTCAACCATCCAGCTTTGCTGACGATTCACGACGTTGGTGAACACGAAGGCACTCCATATCTCGTTTCGGAATTGTTGGAAGGCGAAACCCTTCGACGTCGATTACACGCAGGACCGCTCTCGCCGCGCCGTGCAATCGAGTACGCGATTCAGAGCGCGCGCGGGCTGGCGGTGGCCCACGGAAAAGGAATCGTGCACCGCGACATCAAGCCGGAGAATATTTTCATCACCAAAGACGGCTGGGTAAAGATCCTCGACTTCGGACTCGCAAAGGTCGAGGTCGCGACGTCCCAGGAGAAAACCGCGCCTGGCGTCGTGATGGGAACGGCCGGCTACATGTCGCCCGAGCAGGTGCGCGGCGAAGAT
>QHVX01000110.1 GCA_003222375.1 Acidobacteriota bacterium | reverse complement strand
CGGCTCGATTCGACGATTCTCAAAGCATGCGATGGCCATGTACTCGCGAAAGAAGGGGCCGACGGTCTCCTCGGCCTTTCCATTCAACATCCGGAATATCCCGATGGTCTCGGCGTCGTCGTCAAGGTTGCGCATGGATGGAATCCGCAGGCCAGCTGGTACGTCGCCCGCTACATCCTCGGAGTCCTGGGATTCGAATTTCGAAATCCGTACAAGCTTCGCCGTCAGAAGCCATTCATCGTTCCGGAAGCGATTCCGCCGAATCTTCGCGATCGCATGGCTGCCATTCAGCCGTGGGACTCGTGGGATCCCGACATCGATCGGTGGGAATTCGAGCCGTCAGACTTTATCCTGAGCGAGGGCGGGCGGAAGGAGGGGAGCGAAGGATCTCCGGTGGGACAGCTACACAATGGCCATGCCGAGCGTCGCTAAAGCATCGGAGGAATTCCTTGCAGCGACTCGCTAACTTTATCGGCGGCGAGTTTGTCGCGCCGGCGAGCGGCGCATACATCGACGACATCAATCCGGCGACCGAGGAGCGGATCGCGGAGATTCCTGACAGCGACGCGCGCGACATCGATCGCGCCGTCGAGGCGGCACGGGTTGCATATCCCGCCTGGTCGCAAACGCCCGCGGCCGAGCGATCGAAGCTCCTGCTTCGCCTGGCAGATCTGATCGAGAGAAATTTCGACGAGCTGGCGCGGCTCGAGAGCTGCGATAACGGAAAAGCGATCTCGCTCGCGCGGCAGCTCGACATTCCACGCGCGATCCAGAATTTTCGCTTCTTCGCAACGGCGATCCTTCATCAGACTTCCGATGCCCACATGACCGACGCGACCGCTCTGAACTACACGCTGCGCCAATCGCTCGGCGTCGTCGGTCTGATTTCGCCGTGGAATCTGCCGCTCTACCTTCTGTCCTGGAAGATCGCGCCTGCGATCGCGGTCGGAAACACGTGCGTCGCGAAGCCGTCCGAGATGACGCCGCTGACTGCGAACCGTCTCGCGGAGTTGTCGGTCGGAGCCGGGATTCCGACGGGTGTCATCAACATTGTCCATGGCTTCGGCAACAAAGCGGGACGCGCGCTGACATCACATGATGGCGTCGCTGCGATTTCGTTCACGGGCGGAACCGTGACCGGCGCGGCAGTTGCTGCGAATGCTGCTCCGCGATTCAAGAAAATCTCGCTCGAGCTCGGCGGAAAGAATCCGACGATCATTTTCGCCGACGCGGATCTGGAACAAGCGATTCCAACCTCACTGCGCGCGGCCTTCTGGAATCAGGGCGAGATCTGCCTGTGCGGGTCGCGCGTCTTCGTGCAGCGTCCCATCTACCAGAAGGTTGTGGATGGCTTTGTGCACGGAGCGAAAAGCCTCCGCATCGGCGATCCTCTCGATGAGCAGACGCAAATCGGCGCATTGATCAGCGCCACGCATCTCGAGAAGGTCCTCGGCTACATCGAGCTCGCTAAAAAAGAACGCGGCACCATCGTCACCGGCGGCCGTCGCGTCGATCGGAAAGGCTATTTCGTCGAGCCGACTGTCATCACGGGCCTCGGATGTGAATGTCAGGTGCTGCAGGACGAGATCTTCGGACCGGTGGTGACGATCACCCCTTTCGACGACGAAGCGGAGGCAGTGGCCTTTGCAAATTCCACCCGATACGGTCTTTCGTCGAGCGTGTGGACGCGCGATCTCCAACGCGCCCATCGCGTTGCAGCGGCGATCGATAGCGGCACGGTCTGGATCAACTGCTGGCTGTTGCGCGACCTGCGCGTGCCCTTCGGCGGGATGAAAGAAAGCGGCGTGGGACGCGAAGGCGGCTTCGATTCGCTACAATTTTTCACTGAGGCCAAGAACGTCTGCGTGAAACTATGACTGGCAAAGGCGAAATCGTCGGCGGCGTCCTCGCCCCCCACCCACCCCACATCGTGTACGGCGAGAATCATTGGCGCAATGAGCCGCGCTCGGAGTGTGGCTGGGAGGTGCTGCGATGGGGCTACGAGCGCGCGCGAAAACACTTTCTCGAGAAGAAGCCCGACGTCCTGCTCGTGCATTCGCCGCACTGGCAGACCGTCATCGGCCATCACTTCCTGGGAATTCCGGAGTTTCACGGCCTTTCGGTCGATCCGATCTTCCCGAATCTTTTTCGATTCAAGTACGACATCAAAGTCGACGTCGAGCTGGCGGAGATGATCGCCGAGGAGGGGCGGGCGGACGGGTTGATCACGAAAATGATGCGCAACCCGCACTTCCGCGTCGATTACGGGACGATCGTGTCGTGCCACATGATGAATCCGGAGTGGGACATTCCGATCGTAGGCATTTCCAGTAACAATTCTCCTTACTATTTTTCCAATGAGATGGGCCAGGCCCAGATGATCAAGCTCGGCCAGGCGACGCGCCGGGCGATCGAGAAGAGCGGCCGGCGCGCAGTATTGCTCGCGTCGAACACGCTTTCGCATCGACACTTCACCACCGAGCCCGAGATTCCGGAGGACATGTCGCGCGAGCACGTGTACGAGCACCACGGCTATCTGTGGGACATGAAAGTGCTCGACATGATGCGCAAGGGTCGCACGCGCGAGCTGGTCGCCATTCTTCCCGAGTTCATGGACATGGCGCTCAGCGAAGTCAAAGCCGGCGGGCTCGCGTGGATGCTCTCCGCACTCAACTTCCCTGACTATCCGGGCGAAGTTTACGGTTACTGGACCGTGATCGGGACCGGAAATGCGGTCGTCGGTTGGGATCCTCAACTCAAGGCTGCAGCCACGACGCAGGGAACGGCATGATCGCAGTGGCAGCTCTCCTTTTCGCAACAGCGTTTCCATCGACCAGCAAGACTTCGTGGATGCGCCCCGAGTCGTTTCACCTCGCGATCGGAATGCAACGCGAGGAGACAGTGAAGCTGCTGGAAGACCGCGGCTGGAAAATGAAACAGGGAGACGACGATAACCATGTCGTCATCGACTACGACGACGACAAGGCCGTCACGCTGGAGTTCAATCGCGACCGGCTCCGTTCGATCCGCTTCGAGCTGTACGTCTTCCTGCCCGACGCCAAAACAGCGTTCAACGAAGAGAAGGCTTTCCTGCGCCAGTCATTTGGCGCGCCGAAGAAGATGAAGTCGAAGTCGGTGTTGCTCTACGACTCGATGCTGCCGAATGTGATGGTGGTGGTGGCCGCCGATCCCAAATCCGAAAACGGCCAGAAGGGCGTAGGGATCCTGGTCGTGCGCTACTACGACCCGAGGTAATGGTGCCAGGTCTGCTGTTGGCTGTTTTCTTAGGGCCGTAGAGATTTTCTACCGCACGTAGAAAACAGCCAACAGCAGACCTGGCACCATCAGCGCTGCTCGTTGCCGGCGCCGCCGCCCGCGACGACCTCGGCGGGCCTACGCGATTCGTACGGCCGCGTAGATCCCTCGTACACGAACAGTCCTTCTCGCAATGTGCCGAAGTACATGCGGTTGCCATCGATCGCCACTGACGTGATCTCCGCGGTCCGCGACGGAAGGGGCAGCGCGTTCCACGAGGTCTCGCGAACGGAGCTGACCAGAATGTCGCGCTGCTGGCGGGAGGTCAGAAACAGCGCATCGTTCGTTCCGAAGACCGCCGCGAAGTGCGCATCGGGCGCTTCCGCCTCATGCCAGATGCGATCGATGTCGACGCGGCCGGCCTTTACGCCCGAGGAACCTGCGATGAAGATGTACTGCGAGCCGTCGACATTGCGAATAGCGATCGTGCGACCTTTTGCGGGCGAGTCGGCGATCGGCTGCCACTGTTCGCCGTCGAAGACCACGATTCCATTTGCGGTCAGCGCGAACAGCGCCTTCTTGTCGCCCAGCGCACCGAGGGCGATGTCGAGCGCGCGATCGACGGAGTCGCCAAGGCGGTACCAACTCTTGCCGCTGTCGCGAGTCGTGTAGACGCCGTCGGAAGTGGCTGCAAAGAACCGCACGCGATTGAAGCGCACGACGCGGTCGACGCGGATCGGGGCATTTGCCGGCGCGCTCTGCATCCAGTCGGATCCGTCGTTGCTCCAGAAGAATCCCTTCTCGCTTCCCGCGACGAACTTCACGTCGGCATCATCGTTAACCACGAGTGACAAGACCGACGGCATCTTTGTCGTGCTGAGCTTCTTCCACGACTCGCCTGCATCGGACGATTCGTAGATGCCGCTCGAAACACCGCCGAACGCAACCGCGGCATATACATGCTTCGCCGCACCGGGATCGACGGCCACCGACGTCACCGTCAGATTTCGCAGACCCTGACACGAGCGCGTGAAGGTCTTTCCGTTGTCATCGGACACGTAAACGCCATCGCTTTCGACGCCCAGGATGATGCGGCCGGGACGTTGCGGGTGGAGGGCGATCGTGTTGACGACGAGCTCTTCATCCGAAACGACGTACCACGTCTTTCCGGCATCGTCCGTACGATAAAGGCCGGCGACGGTTCCCGCGAAGAGCGCGTCGCGGTCGCACGGATCGAGCTCGACATCGTGGACGCGGCGATTGTTGAACCCATCGCGAAAACGTGTCCAATTATCACCACTATTTTTCGTGTTATATACCCAGCCGCACGTCGCGACCCACATGTTGTCGGGATTCTCCGGATCGAAGGTGATCTCGAACATGTCGGTATCGAGGACCATGCCGTTGTTGATCAGCGTCCACGACCTGCCGCTGTCGTCGCTGCGGTAGCCCTGGCGCCACGTGCCGACGAACAGCCGATCGTGCGAGCGCGGATCGATCGCCACCGATTCGACGTTCTCCTGATCCGAAATCTTTTCCCAGGTGCAGCCGGCATCGGTGCTGCGGTAAACACCTGTCAGGCCGCCGATGACGACGTAGTCGCCATCATGCGCATCGACAGCGATCGCCCGGACGGAGAAATCTTCGAGGCCGGCGTCGCGGCGACTCCACGATTTCCCGGCGTTGTCCGATACCGCGATCACTCCCCCGCCCCACAACCCCCAGCACGCCGCCCACAGCCGCCCGTCGCGATCGATCACCAGGCTGTCGACGACGTAGCCGGGAAACGGCACGCTGTTGCGCGGGTTCTGCCACGACTTGCCGGCGTCGTTCGAGACGTACACCTCGCCGCCGCTGGTGCCTAGGAAGAGACTGTCCGGATTGGCGGGATCGATGATCAGGGCGCGGACGTCCGCGCCGTAGAGCGCTGCCCGACGCCATTGCCCGAAGACAGGCGCCGCCAAAACGAGCATCGCGAGACAAGCGAAGACTTTACGCATCGCGTTCTACACGTATCGGCCGAAAGCAACTTTGCAGCCAATCGACTACTGTTATCCTAACCGACGATGCCGCTTCTCCGTACTTGCGTCTTTCCCTGTGCCGGCTTCGGCACGCGCTTTTTCCCAGCCACCAAGGTGATCCCGAAGGAGATGCTCCCTCTGGTCGACAAGCCGATCCTGCAGTACGGGATCGAAGAGGCTCGCGACTCCGGTTTCGAAAAGCTGGTCATCGTCACTTCGAAGGGGAAGGATTCGATCCTGGACCACTTCGACGACACTGCCGAGCTGGAGCGATCTCTGCGCGACCGTCAGAAGCTCGATCTGCTCGCCGAGGTCGAGGCGGTATCGCGGATGGTCGACCTCATCTCTGTCCGCCAAAAAGAAGCGCTGGGCCTCGGACACGCGGTTCTCGTCTCGCGCGATGCCGTCGGCAAGGAGCCCTTCGCTGTCGTCTTGCCCGATGACGTCATCCTGGCCGACGAGCCGTGCCTTCGCCAGATGCGGCGTGTCTTCGAAGAAACTGGACGTCCGGTCGTGGCGTTGATGGAAGTCTCGCAAGAAGAGACCTCGCGATACGGAATCGTGGCCGGATCGAGCGCCGGCGGAAGACGATTTCAGATCAC
>QHVX01000109.1 GCA_003222375.1 Acidobacteriota bacterium | reverse complement strand
GTTGAATCCGCATGTCGTTCCGGCGCATATCTTTAAGATTCGCAGAAAGGTCAGGACTGAGCGTGACTTTGAGTATTTCCTGTAAGACGGCACGCGGCACGCGGCACGCGGCACTATGAATGACCTCTGGTACAAAGACGGGATTATTTATCAGACGCACGTCAAGGCGTTCTTCGATACGAACGCCGACGGCATCGGTGATTTTCAGGGTCTGACGCGCAAGCTCGATTACCTCCAGGACCTCGGCATCAACACGCTTTGGCTCCTGCCGTTCTATCCCTCGCCGTTGCGCGATGACGGATATGACATCGCCAATTACACCGCCATCCATCCGAGCTACGGCACGCTTGCAGATTTCAAAGCGTTTCTGCGCGAGACGCATCATCGCGGAATCCGCGTCATCACCGAGCTGGTGATCAATCACACCAGCGATCAGCATCCATGGTTTCAGAAATCGCGTCGCGCGAAACCCGGATCACTGTGGCGCGACTACTACGTCTGGAGCGACACGCCCGAGAAGTACAAGGACGCGCGCATCATCTTCAAGGATTTCGAGACTTCCAATTGGGCGTGGGATCCGGTTGCCCACGCGTACTACTGGCACCGCTTCTACTCGCATCAACCCGATCTCAATTTCGACAATCCCGCGGTCCACGAGGCACTGTTCAAGGCGCTCGAGTTCTGGGTGAACCTCGGCGTCGACGCGTTTCGCCTCGATGCCATTCCGTATCTCTACGAGCGCGAAGGGACGACGTGCGAGAACCTGCCCGAGACGCACGCGTTTCTCAAGGAACTCCGCGCGCGGCTCGATGCGCTCTATCCAGGAAAGATGCTGCTGGCCGAAGCGAATCAGTGGCCGGAAGACTCGCGGCCTTATTTCGGCGACGGCGATGAATGCCACATGGCGTTCAACTTTCCGGTCATGCCGCGCATGTACATGTCACTGGCCCAGGAAGATCGATTTCCGATCATCGACATCATGACGCAGACGCCGGCGATTCCCGAGAACTGCCAATGGGCGATGTTTCTCCGCAATCACGACGAGCTGACGCTCGAGATGGTGACGGACGAAGACCGCGACTACATGTGGCGCACCTACGCTGCCGATCGTCAGGCCCGCATCAACCTTGGAATTCGCCGCCGCCTCGCGCCGCTGATGCAAAACCATCGCGGCCGCATCCATCTCATGAATGGCTTGCTCTTCTCGTTTCCGGGGACGCCGATTGTCTATTACGGCGACGAAATCGGCATGGGCGACAACATTTATCTCGGCGATCGCAACGGCGTACGGACGCCGATGCAATGGAGTGCCGACCGCAATGCCGGATTTTCGCGTGCAAATCCGCAGCAGCTTTATCTGCCGGCGATCATCGATCCCCAATATCACTACGAGCAGGTGAACGTCGAAGTCCAGCAGAGCAGCCCGTATTCGCTCTTGTGGTGGACAAAGCGGCTCATCGCGATGCGCCGGAGGTTCCACGCGTTCGGGCGCGGGACAATGGAGTTCCTCTATCCCGAAAACCGCAAGATTCTCGCCTTCGTCAGGCGCTATCAGGAAGAAACGATCCTTGTCGTCGCGAATCTGTCGCGACTCGTGCAGTGCTTCGAGCTCGATCTCTCACTATTCCACGGGATGGTTCCGGTCGAGCTTTCCGGCGGCACGCGCTTTCCAGAGATCACGGATCGGCCGTACTTTCTCAATTTGAGCCCGTTCGCGTTTTATTGGTTCTCACTCGAGCGCGTGCGTGCCGAGGTTCCGGCGGGCGGCGAAGAGCTGCCGTTTGTCGCCGCCAAGTCGTGGAACGAAGTGTTCGCGGAACGCAATCGGGAGGTCGTGTCGTCGGCGCTCCTGCGCTACGTTCGGTCGCGACGCTGGTTCGGTGCGAAGACGAAGACCGTCCATGCGGTCAGGATCGAAGAGGCGATTCCGATCGCACGCGATGCCGGATCGCTCGTCATTCTCGGGCTCGAATATGCCGACGGCGCGCCCGCTCGCTATCTTCTGCCTCTCGCGATCACGCAGGCGCGACGCGCCGATGAGCCGGAGCGCACGACGACGTTGATCGCGCGTATGAAAGATGGCTGCTTGTTGTACGAGCCGGTTGCCGACGAAAAATTCGGCAACGCGCTGCTCGAAATCATCGGTCGCCGCAAACGGCTCAAAGGCCGCGCCGGTCTTCTGAACGGAGCGCCGTCGCGAGCATTTCGCGATCTGCGCGACGGCGGTGACCTGCACCCCCAAGTGCTGAAAGCGGAGCAGAGCAACACCGCGATCGTCTACGGCGAGCGGCTTTTCCTCAAGTTGTTCCGCAGGATCGAGCCGGGCGTCAACACCGATCTCGAAATCGGAAGATTTCTGAACGAAGAGACGTCGTTCCGCAATACGCCGCCCGTTGCAGGAGCGATCGAGTATTCCAACGACGGAACCGAGCCAACGACGGTTGCGATTCTGCAAGGCTACACGCCGAACTCCGGAGATGCGTGGCGCTACACGCTGGATGTCATCAATCGCTTCTTCGAGCGCGTGGTCAGCGACAAGAGCGCAGTCGAGAGTCTCGCCAAAGCGACGCCTTCCGATCCACTGTTGTCGCTCGCCGAAAAGAGTCCATCGAACGTGGCGCAGGAGCTCATCGCCGGCTATCTCGCCGAAGCTGACCTCCTCGGACGCCGCACAGCGCAGATGCATCTGGCGCTCGCTTCGCGCGACGACATCCCGGCGTTCAAACCAGAGCCGTTCACTCCGCACTATCAGCGCTCGATCTATCAATCGATCCGCTCGTTGACGGTGCAGACAATGCAACTGTTGCGGCGGCGTGCGAAGCAGCTCCCCGAAGCCGAGACATTGCTGTCACGCGAATCTGAAATTTTCCAGCACCTTCGAAAAGTGATCGACGGGCGCATCGGAGGCCTCCGCATCCGCGTCCACGGCGACTATCACCTCGGCCAGGTCCTTTTCACCGGCAACGACTTCATCATCATCGACTTCGAAGGCGAGCCGGCGCGGCCGCTCAGCGAGCGCCGCATCAAGCGTGGCGCGCTGCGCGACGTGGCCGGGATGCTGCGCTCGTTTCACTACGCACCGTACGCCGTCGTTTACGGCCAATCGGAAGGCTCGGTCATCCGCGCGGAAGATGCGGCGGCACTCGAAGTCGGAAGCCGCTTCTGGCATCGCTGGGTCAGCGCTGCGTTTCTACGGGCCTATCTCGATGAATCGGGAACGGCGGCGCATTTGCCTTCCGACCGCGATGAATTGCGCGTGCTGTTAGACGCTTACCTGTTGGAAAAAGCGCTGTACGAGATCGGCTACGAGTTGAACAATCGGCGTGACTGGGTGCGCATACCGATTCGTGGCGCGCTGGATTTGCTCACTTGATACTCAGCAGCGTCGACAAATCCATCTGAGCGATCTTCGTGAACATGGTCGAGAGCCTGGTGTCGAATTGCGACTTCTCCGACATCAAGCTGTGCACTCTGTTCTGATTCGCGTCACTCATGGCACCGAGGTCCGCGAGCCGTTGCACGAGTTGCGGGAGTGGCGCGTCGGCGGCCAATGACGCCGGAGCTCGATAGTAATCATTGGGTCCGATCGCGCGGACCTTCGACATCGTGGCGGGCGGTTGTTCCTTCCCTTCCAGAGTCTTCTGAACCTCGATTTTCTGATTTTTCATTTTGTCGATCTCGTCGGCGATCGACTTCATTTCGATCTGCGTGGCCGACGACGCTTCCGCCACGACGTAAAAGGCCAGGATTTTGAACGCCGGGATGTCGTCGCGCGAAGCGAGCGCCAGATGCATCTGCGCTGTGCGGCGTCCGAGGAGGTCAGCTTCGACGCGATCTCGGATTGTTTGACCGAAATTGCGGTGACCGCGGCCGAGCGCGAAACGGATACGCCCAATACGAGCGCGAGGATTACACTGGTCACGATCGGTCGATTGTAATGCTGTTGTCTTTTGTCTTGTGGGGCGGCCTGTTTCTCACTGCGCTGGCCGTCATCCTCGCGATCCCGCGACGGACGCGTCGGCTGTTTCTTCGATTGGCGACGACCGGCGTGGTAATGATCCTTGGCGCGGCGTTCTGGCCGGCACCGGTGCAGTATGCGCGAGCGCGAGCGACGCACCTCGACGAGGCGATGCCTTCATGGGAGTTCGACGAGCAACACGAAATACACGTCAACGCGCCTCCACAGAAAGTCTTCGATTCGATCCGGCCGGTGACTGCCGGAGAGATCCGCTACTTTCGCACTCTGATCGCGATGCGACGGCTTGGGCGCCCTCTGCCTCCGGGCATTTTGAACGCTCCGGAGAACGAGCCGCTTCTTGATCTCGCGACGCGAACGTCGTTCCGCTACGTCGCGAATGATCCGCCGCACGAACTCGTCGTCGAGACGATCGTGATGCGGCCGCACGCTGCAGTGGCCACCATGAATTTTCTCGTGACCCCGGAGGGCAACGGGTCGCGGCTGTCGACCGAAACGCGCGTGTATGCGAACACCGATTCTGCGCGACGCCGATTCGCCGTTTACTGGCGCATCATCCATCCCGGCAGCGACATCATCCGCCGCATGTGGTTGCGCGCGATCAAAGAGCGCGCGGAGCGATCGAGCTAGTGCACCGGCTGCACTTCGATCTTGCCATCTTTTCCAACCTCGACGGTGAGCGCGCATGCGGTGCATCCATTCTTCGCGACACACTTCATCGAAGACTTACTTGTTTGCTCGGCGCTGCAGCTGCCCCCGCCCTTATCGCAGTCACATTGGTATGTCCCCGTCTTGGTTCCTTTTGATGCACCAGCGTTGGCAATGCTGTAGAACTTGTTCGAGCTGCCACGCTGAAAGATGTATCCCGGTTTGAGCCAGACTTCTCCGTTCCTGATCTCCGCTCCCTCCGGGACCTTCGTCACCACGCGAACGGCGGTCGCGCTCATGAACGCGAGAGATGAGCCGCAGAGTAGAAGGGCTGTGATGGTTCGTCGCATTGTGACCTCCTCAGTGCACGGGTTGAACTTCGATCTTTCCGTCTTTGCCTGGAGTGATCGTCAGCCTGCAATCGCTGCAGCCGTTGCACTCCAGGCTGCCGTCGGTGACGATGTCAACATGGCATTCGCCTGTGGTTGCCTTGCAACTACATGTGAATGTTCCTGTCGCCGACCCTTTGTTCCTACCGGCAGTGACCACGCTGTACGCCTTGTTGGCGCTAGCGCGCTGAAATGCGTAGCCGGGCTTCACCTTGACCTTCTTGTTCGTGATCTCCACGCCTTCCGGCACTTTCGAGACCTGCACTGTCGTCGCGCCAAAGAGGGCCACGCCGGCGGTGGCGAGGATCAAAACTTGAATCGTTCTTCGCATACCGACCTCCTTCGAATTACAGTTCCCTGACGTCGCGATCCGTTACCGATGACCACTATCACGATCGAGACTGTGATCGATGCGCCGCCGGAGCTTTGTTTCGAACTCGCACTCGACGTCGATGCGCACGCAGAGAGCGCCGCGTTCTCCGGCGAGCGCGTCGTCGAACCGGGACGGCTATCGGGCGTGCTCCAGCTCGGCGATTTGCTGACGTTTGAAGGACGGCATTTCGGATTTCGTCAACGATTCACCACTCGGATTATCGAAGTCGATCGACCGCGTCGCTTTGTCGATGCGATGGTGCGCGGCACGTTCAAGCGACTGCGTCACGTCCACGAGTTTCATCCCGCCGATACCGGCACTCTCATGCGCGACATTCTCGAGCTCGACGGGCTCCTGGGGTTTCTTTTGAAACGTCACATGCAGTGGTTCATTCAGACAAAGCAGCAACATCTCAAAGACATCATTGAACGGCGCGCCGTGAGGAGCGGATGAGATCGTCCGGAAAGGCGCTTTTTCTGCAAGCACTGATGTGAAGGAGGATGGAAATGAGCAATCAGATGAACCCGGTAGTCCACTTCGAAATGCCCGCGACAGACCGAAAGCGGATAGCGAATTTCTATTCGAACGCTTTCGGCTGGCAGACTCAAATGCTCGGGCCCGACATGGGGGACTACGTGGTCGTCACGACCACGGAATCGGATGAGAACGGTCCCAAGAAGCCCGGCGCGATCAACGGCGGTTTCTTTCCGAAGAAAGACGACTTTCCGGCTCAATATCCTGCTGTGGTAATCGCGGTCGATAACATCAAAGAGTCGATCAGCAAGGTCACCCAGGCCGGCGGGAAGATCCTCGGTGAACCGATGGACATTCCCGGCATCGGACAGTACGTCTCGTTCTACGACACCGAAGGCAATCGCGCGAGCATTCTGCAACCGTTGCCGAGGATGAGCGTGCGGCCGAAGTCGAAGTGATCATTTACGCCTCGACGTGAATTCGTACGAGCGCGCGAGCAGGTCCTTCATCTCGCCCTCGCTGATTTTCGCGAGGCGAATCAACATCGCCGGATAGTCGCGGTAGTGGTCGGTGATGAAGAATGTCTGCGGCTTCGCCTGCATCAGGATTTCGCGCTCATCGAAGCTGATCCGGAGGACGAGCGTCACGCCGTCCTCCTTCATCCGCAGCCAGAATTTCTTGCCGATGTGAAACGCCGGCGTGCCGTACGACGTCCCCTCCACTGTGCGCGGCAGCGCCGCGGCGAGACGCCGTACGTCCTCCCAAGTTATTCCGCTGCGGCCGGTTTTTCCCACTGCTCGCGCGTCAAGGGTTGAATGGCAGCCAGGTTTTTCTTCGCTAGATCGGCATTGATCCGCGCGATTTCCCTGCTGCTCCAGGCGTCGAAGTCTTTCACGACATCGGCGAGCTCGCGGGTCAATGCATCCGTCCGCATTTGCTGCATCTGTGTCGGGCGTCCTTCGTAGAAGATGACATTGCCGTACAGGTCGCCGAGGTTCTCGCGGAGGCGTTCTTCGCCGGTGATCATGCCGCCTTCCTTGGTGGCCACGATTTTCTTGCGCAGCTCGTCGACCTGTGCGGACGCGGTGCGCAGCCGCTTCGCGACGGCATCGTTAGGCGGAAGTTTCGATAGGCGATCGTCGAGCGCCATCCGCACGCCGTTGATGCGATCGACAGCGTAGGTCATGTCGTTGAGCAGGTTGTACAGCTTCATCGACAGATCGAACTGGGCGCGCAGATCGTCGGCCGTCGCCGTCGTGCGCGGATCGGCAACCAGGCGCAGTTGCGTCGTGTAGACATTCTTGTCCTTGGTCATCTTCACGGTGTACGTGCCGGGAACAACTCGCGGGCCGTAGGCTGCGCTGAACAGCGCGCTGGCTGCCGTCGGAACGCGCGGCGCTTTGAGGCGCATGGACCACGTCACTCGGCTCAACCCGCGGCGCTTGCTGGTCGGGATTGTGCCGAGCGATTGGCCGTCGGCACCGAAGACTTCCATCGTGAGATCGCCGAAGATGTGGCGCTTTTTCTGATAGTAGGTGATGACGGCATCCTGAGGCCTGTTAGGCCCGACGTATTGCGCATCGCCGGTGACCCAGCCTCCTTGCGCCGGAACGCGCTCGGTCGCAGGCGTGAACTGCAAAAAGACAGCTTCTTTTCCGAGTGTGTCGGCATTGAGCGCGCGCAGCGGCGTGATGTCATCCACAATCCAGATTCCGCGCCCGTGCGTCGCAATGACGAGATCGTTGTCGCGCGGATGAATCTGCAAATCGCGCACTGCCGCATTGGGCATGTCGCTGCCTTTGTATTGTGCCCACTGCTTGCCGCCGTCGACCGACACCCACAATCCGAACTCAGTACCGAGGAAAAGCAGGTGCTGGTTGATGAGGTCTTCACGGATCACATGTGCATATCCGCGCACCGGCGCGTCGGAAGCTACAAGAGGCGACCACGTCTTGCCATAGTCCATCGTCTTGTATGCATACGGCCGCATGTCGCCGAATGTGTGCACATCGAACGTGGCGTAAGCGGTCCCTTCCTCGAAATGCCCGGCATCGATGTAGGAGACCCACGCGTTCTTTGGCAGGCCCGGCACATTTGCGACGACATTGGTCCAGGTCTTGCCGCCGTCGCGCGTGACGTTGACGTTGCCGTCATCGGTGCCAGCCCAGATCACGTTCGGATTTTTCGATGATTCCGAAATCGCGTAGATCGTGCAGTGCATCTCGGCTGAGGAATTGTCGACCGTGACGCCGCCCGACTGCTCCTGTTTCTGTTTTTCCGGATCGTTGGTGGTGAGATCGGGGGAGATGCGGTCCCACGTTTCGCCGTGATCGCGCGACCGATACAGGAATTGCGATCCGATGTAGAGGACGCCTGGCTGGGTTGGGCTCATGTGAATCGGCGAGTTCCAATTGAATCGCTGCCTGCCTTCTTTGTATTGCGGCAGCGGCTTCAGATTGCGCGACTCGTGTGATTTGCGATTCGTCCGCCCGATCTCGCCGCCCTGCGCCTCGGCATAAACGTAGTCGGGATCGGATGTATCGACGAACGTCCAAAAGCCGTCGCCGCCGTACATGTTTTCCCATCGGTCGTTTGTGATGCCGCCGGGGTATTGCGAGTCGCCGACCCACGAGCTGTTGTCTTGAAGGCCGCCGTAAACGTGATACGGCTGATCCATGTCGACGCTGACGTGGTAGAACTGCGAGACCGGTAGATTGTCGGCCTTCCACCAGCGATTGCCGGCGTCATACGAATACCAGACGCCGCCGTCGTCGCCGGTGATGAGATCGATCCAGACATCGTGGAAGTCGCCATGCGCGCCGCCCGCGATGTTGCTGAAACTCTTTCCGCCATCATTGCTGGCAATGAGCGACAGATCCGGCTTGTAGACCTTGTCGGGATTCTTCGGATCGACAATGAGATTCGCGAAGTAGAACGGACGCCAGATCATGTTCTGGCTGCGATCGCGCGCTTGCCATGTCTTGCCGCCATCATCAGAACGATAGAGGCCGTTCTTCGGCGGTTCCGCCTCAATGAATGTATAGACGACATTGGGATTCGACTGCGCGACAGTGACTGCCACGCGGCCCCACGGCTTGCTCGGCAGTCCTTGTGCGGCCGAGATTTCGTTCCACGCCGCGCCGCCGTCAGTTGACTTGTAGAGTCCGCTGCCGCTCGGTGCATTGGATCCTTCGCCGCCCGATCGGAATGTCCATCCTCTTCGTCGGAAATCCCACAGACCCGCGTACAGCGTTTTGGGATTCGACTTGTCCATCGACATCATGGAACAGCCGGTGGAGAGATTCGATCCCTTCAGAACTTGATTCCAGGTCTTGCCGCCATCAGTCGTCTTGTAGACGCCGCGATCGGCGCTGTCGCTCCACAATTTCCCCGGCACACAGACGAAGACCGTGTTGGTGTCAGTCGGATCGATGAGGATTTTCGCGATACGCTCCGATTCTTTGAGGCCGAGGTTGGTCCAGTTCTCGCCGCCGTCGGTGGATTTGTAGACGCCGTCGCCGATCGACGTGCTGTTGCGCGTCCACGCTTCACCGCTGCCGACCCACACGACTTTCGAATTTTTCGGATCGATCGTGACAGCGCCGATCGACTGCACCGGCTGTTTGTCGAAAACGGGTTTGTAGGTCGTTCCGCCGTTCTGCGATTTCCAAACGCCGCCGCTCGCGGATCCGATGTAGATCGTGAGCCGCGGCCCGTCCGAGACGGCATCGATGGCCGCGATGCGGCCGCTCATCGTCGCCGATCCGATGTTGCGAGCGCCGAGGCCGGAGATGGTGTCGGAATCGACTTTGACAGGCGCTTGCGCGAGAGCGGCCGTCGCAAAAATAGTGATGATAAATGGTGCTGTTTTCATCATCGCACCTCCTCGCTCGCGTCATCCTGAGCGAAGCGAAGGATCTCAGGCAGGGCCCCTTCGCCGTCTTCGCGGCTCAGGGTGACGGTGCGCGGTGGTTTCTTCGGCTCAGTCGGGAGCGGCTTCTGCTCGTCGGGCTTCTTTGGCTGGATGTTCGATGCATCGGGCGCGGTGGTGGGAGCCGGCGCCTTACCCTTCAGCGGCGGTTCGACGAACAGAGCGTCCTCGAGGGGGACGTTCAATTCGATTTTTTCGATTGTGATTTTCTGCTTGTTGGCGCTGCCCTTGGCGTTTGTCTCGAACGAGTAGGGTTGATACCAGCCGCCGACTTCCTTGTAGTCGCCGAGGGAGGTCTCGAATTCGCGCTCTTCGCCGCGGACGAACCGCTTCGTGTCGATTTTGATCGGCACGAAGTAGTCGGTGTCCATGTAGTAGTAGAAGATGTCGCCGTTCTTCAGCGTCACTTTGAGTTTGTAGGCATCGGTGCCTTCGACCGGCTCCATGCCGACGTATTCGACCTTGTTGCCTTTGGCCTGATAGTTGACCAGCGGTCCTTCGAAGTCGGAGTCGTCGACGATTTTCTTCATCTCCGCTTCGCCGAGAGGCTCGGCGTCTTTTTTCCCTTCAAACGGGTCGATCTTCCATCCGTTCCGACCGTCGTAAGCCGTCACGCCGATCATGCCCTGCAGCAAGAACTCCTGACGGATCATGTTTGGGCGCTTCTTGTCTTCGACGACGCGTGCTTCAAAGCCGCTGCCGCCGGTGAATTTGCCGCTGCGGCGGTAACTTTTCACGGCACTGATCTTGTCCATGCCGCCGATCGTCTTGATGTATTTGGAGACGATCTCGTCCGCGGTCTGCCCAAAAAGTGGAAATGCGAGCAGCGAGAGGATGGCCATCACAGCTCTTCGCATGATTTCTCCTTGAATCGAACGATTCCGGGGGCGGATGATAGCAAGGGAGAAGGCAGAAGGCAGAAGGCAGAAGGCTGAAGGCTGAAGGCAGAAGGCAGAAGGCAGAAGGCAGAAGGCGCGCGGCTTGCTGAGGAAGTCGCGGAGGAACAATGGCGAGCAGAAGTAAGAGGGGGTCCGAGCAACCGCCGAGCGAGCCGCCCACCGCGGAGAAGGCGCCGCGCAAAGGGCGGACCTCAGGGAAGACGAGCTCGGTGCCACGCAAGCGAGCGTCGCGCATCGTCGAAACGGAAGATCAAATCCTCGGCCTCGATATTGTTCCGACCGTCGAGATCACGACTGCTCCGAGAACTGAGAACCGGGAACTGAAAACGCTTCTCTCGGATTGGGACTACCACCTGTTCAACGAGGGAAGCCATCACCGTCTGTGGGAAAAACTGGGATCGCATCCGATGGAGCGCGGCGGCGTTGCGGGCACGATGTTCGCGGTGTGGGCGCCTAACGCGCAATCGGTGAGCGTGGTCGGCGACTGGAACGGCTGGGACGAGCGCTCGCAATTTCTCGAATCGCGCGGCCCATCCGGGATCTGGGAAGGATTCATTCCCGATGTGCACAAGGGGATGAAGTACAAGTACCACATCCGATCTCGCCACAATAATTACGAGGTCGAAAAAGCGGATCCGATCGCGATCCACAACGAGACACCTCCGCAGACGGCATCGATCGTCTGGGACCTCGATTACGAATGGAACGACGACGAGTGGATGCGCACGCGTGCATCGCGCAATGGCCTAACAGCGCCCCTCGCCATCTACGAGCTGCACCTGGGATCGTGGCGCAGGCCGTGGGACGAGGATCGATTTATCAGTTATCGCGAGATCGCGGGCCCGCTCGCCGAATATCTGCGCAAGATGAACTTCACGCACGTCGAGCTGATGCCGATCATGGAGCATCCGTTCTATGGCTCGTGGGGCTATCAGGTCACCGGCTTCTTCGCGCCCACGAGCCGATATGGGACACCGCAGGATCTGATGCACATGATCGATGTCCTGCATCAGAATGGAATCGGCGTCATCCTCGATTGGGTCCCCTCGCATTTCCCGACCGACCAGCATGGCCTGTCGTATTTCGACGGCACACACCTCTACGAGCACGCCGATCCACGCAAAGGCTTTCATCCCGACTGGCAGTCGCTGATCTTCAATTACGGCCGCAACGAAGTGCGCAGCTTCCTGCTCAGCAGCGCGCTGTATTGGTTAGGCGTTTATCACGCCGACGGACTGCGCGTGGATGCCGTCGCGTCCATGCTCTATCTCGACTATTCACGAAAGCACGGCGAATGGATCCCGAACGAGTACGGCGGCCGCGAGAACATTGACGCCATCACTTTTCTGCGCCGCCTCAATGAAGACGTCTACAAAGTGCATCCCGATGTTCAGGTGATTGCCGAGGAGTCGACGGCCTGGCCGATGGTGTCGCGCCCGACCTGGGTCGGCGGTCTCGGATTCGGATTGAAGTGGGACATGGGATGGATGCACGACACGCTTCGCTATTTTTCGAAAGATCCGGTCCATCGCAAGTTTCATCACAACGATCTCACCTTCCGGATGATGTACGCATTCACAGAGAACTTCGTTTTGCCGCTGTCCCACGATGAAGTTGTCTACGGCAAGGGATCGCTGATCGGAAAAATGCCCGGCGACGATTGGCAGCGGTTCGCGAACCTGCGTCTGCTCTTTGCGCACATGTATTCGCAGCCCGGAAAAAAACTTCTGTTCATGGGCGGCGAATTCGGGCAGTGGCGCGAGTGGAACCACGACACAGCGCTCGATTGGAACCTGCTCGATTTTCTCCCCAACGCTACGCTGCAGCGGTGGGTTGAGGATCTCAATCGGACCTATCGCGACATCCCCGCGCTTCACGAGCTCGACACGTCCGGCGACGGATTCGAATGGATCGATTGCTGCGATACGGAACACAGCATCGTGTCGCTGATCCGCAAGTCGCGCTCGAATCCGGATCAGATCGTCGCGGTGGCACTCAATTTCACGCCCATGCCGCGTCACAACTACGCAGTCGGAGTTCCGTCCGGCGGCCATTGGCGAGAAATTCTGAATAGCGATGCGCCGCTGTACGGCGGCAGCGGGCAGGGGAACATGGGAGGCGTCGACGCCGCGCCGATTCCGCTGCACGGCCGCCGGTGGTCGGTGAATCTCACACTGCCTCCGCTCGGCGCCGTCTTCCTCCTCAATGAGTCGCCACCCTAACCTCGGCGCGCGCATCGTCGCGCCGGGGCGATGCGAGTTCCGCGTCTGGTCACCGAATCGCGATCGCGTCGAGGTGCGCATCCTCACGCCGCAGGAACGCACGATTCCGATGACGAAAACTGGCGATGGCTACCACGAGGCGATCGTCGATGCGCGCGACGGTGTGCGTTACTACTACGTGCTCGACGGCATCCAGCGGCCCGATCCTGCGTCGCGATTCCAGCCCGACGGCGTGCATGGCGCGTCGGAAGTCGTGGATTCGAATTTCGAATGGCACGACGCGGAGTGGAAAGGATTGGCACTCGAAGACTTCGTTCTGTACGAGCTGCACGTCGGCACGTTTACGCCGGAGGGAACTTTGGACGCGATCATTCCGCGCCTCGATGCCCTCAAAGAGCTCGGAATCACCGCCATCGCGCTCATGCCCATCGGACAATTTCCCGGCGATCGCAATTGGGGATACGACGGCGTCTACATCAGCGCGGTGCAGAATTCTTACGGCGGCCCGCGCGCGCTCGAGCGTTTGATCGACGCCGCGCATCAGCGCGGTCTCGCCATCGTCCTCGACGTCGTCTACAACCACCTCGGTCCGGAAGGAAATTACCTCCGCGAATTTGGACCGTATTTCACCGATCGCTATAAGACCGCGTGGGGTGAAGCGCTCAACTTCGACGGGCCGCACAGCGACGATGTGCGCTGGTTCTTCATTCACAACGCGCTCATGTGGGTCAACGAGTTTCACGTCGATGCGCTACGCGTCGACGCCGTGCACGCGATCGTCGATCACTCCGCCGAACCGTTCCTGCAGGATCTGACAACCGCCGTCCGCGAAACGGGCCGGCACGTTTTCACGATCGCGGAGAGCGACCTCAACGATCCCCGTGTCATCACGCCAAAAGATGCCTATGGCCTGGGATTCGACACGCAGTGGAGCGACGATCTCCATCACTCGCTGCACGCGTTGCTCACCGGCGAAAAAGTGGGCTACTACATCGGATACGGAGCCGCGAGCGACTTGGCGCGCGTGATGTCGACGGGCTATCTCTACGTCGGTCAGCATTCGCTTTATCGCGGGCGCAAATATGGCGTCAAGCCAAACAGCGCCGATGGCGCTCAGTTTGTCGTCTTCGCGCAGAATCACGATCAAATCGGAAATCGCATGCTGGGCGAGCGGCTCTCGAATCTGGTGTCTCCGCAAAAACTCCGGCTGGCAGCGGCGGTCGTCATCCTCTCCCCTTTTTTGCCGATGCTTTTCATGGGTGAGGAGTACGGCGAGACCGCGCCCTTTCAATATTTCACTTCGCATTCGGATCCCGATCTGATCGACGCCGTGCGGCGCGGGCGGCGCGAGGAATTCGAGCAATTCGAGTGGAAGGGTGAGGCCCCCGATCCGCACGACGAGGAAACGTTCCGGCGATCAAAACTCGAGTGGCGTGAGGATGGTCCCCTTCGCGATTTTTATGGCGACCTGCTGCGCCTTCGACGCAGGTCTTTCCGCGATCTGGATCTCAACAAAGTGAAGACATTCGCCGACGACGCGCGCGGCCTCGTGACGGTGCAGCGCGGCGACGTACTCGTGGCATTCAACTTCAGCGATTCGCCCCAATGCGTGGAGGGGACCACCGTTCCGGCCTGGGATTTCACTCTGCTGTCATCCCGAGCGTAGCGGTACGTCATCCTGAGCGTAGCGAAGGATCTCATCAGCGAGATCCTTCGCCGTCTGCGCGGCTCAGGATGACGCAATCTCTACCTCGCCGACCGCTCGGGATGACATTTGCAACGAACTCGGCCGATGTACCGCGTCCCGCGCCCCACGTACCGCCTCCAGCTCAATGCCGCAGTCGCTCTCAATCCGGAGCTCGGGACGGAAGATGACTTTTCGGCGCTCCACCACGAGCTGCGACAGCGCCAGCTCGGTCTTCTGCTCGATGTCGTCCCGAATCACATGGCCGCCAGCCCCGAGAACGCCTGGTGGATGAGCGTTCTCGAAAACGGGCCGCATTCGCGGTTCCTTCACTACTTCGACATCGACTGGAGTCCGGTGACCACGCGCGGGCAGACGGTCAACAAAGTTCTTCTGCCCATCCTTGGAAAGCCGTACGGGGAAGCGCTCGAGTCGCACGAGATCCAGCTCGGATTCGACGCCGAGGGATTCTTCTTTCGCTATTACGAGACACGCCTGCCGCTCGCGCCGCAGTCGTATGCGCGTGTCGTTCGCGAATGCGTCGACTCACTTCCGAACGAGGGCGTGGCGATCGAATTGCGCGAGCTGGTCGAAGGCGATCAGGCCGTGCCTAACAGCAAGTTTCTCAAGGAAACGCTGTGGCGCATTTACGAGCAGGACGAAACCTTCCGCAAAGCGCTCGACCGCGCAATCGTGCGTTTCAATGAAAGCGTCGACGCACTCGACGATCTTCTCGATCGGCAGTGGTATCGCCTCGCGTACTGGCGCATCGCAAGCCACAAGATCAACTACCGGCGATTTTTCGATGTCACCGATCTGGTCGGCGTGCGCGTCGAGAATCCGGAAGTGTTCGAGGCCCGCAATCGCCGGACGCTCGAATTGATTGCCGAGGGGAAGGTGACCGGACTGAGGATCGATCATATCGATGGCTTGTACGATCCCATCGGCCACATGCGCAAGCTGCAATTGCGCCTCGGCGAGAATTTCTACATCGTCCTCGAGAAAATTCTCGAGCATGGCGAGGAGCTTCCGAGCGACTTCCCAGTCAGCGGCACCACCGGCTACGACTTTCTCGATGCCGTCAATGCGGTTTTCGTCGACAGCAATGGACTGCAGCAGCTCGACGCGTTCTATCGATCCTTCACCGGGACGACAGATTCCTTCGACGACATCGTCTACGAGCGCAAGAAGCAGGTCATTCAGGAGCTCTTCTCGGGCGAGATGCGTTCGCTGGGAAAGAAGCTTTCCGCGATTGCCATGGCCGACCGCAACGCGCGCGATTTTGCACCTGTCGAATTGACGGCCGCCCTGACCGAAGTGACGGCGTGCCTGCCCGTCTACCGAACATACATTCGCGAGGCGCAGGTCTCGGAATCCGATCGTCAAAACATCCGCAAGGCGATCGCGTGTGCACGTGCGCGAGCGGGCACAACGCTCGATGAGCGGTTGTTCGTTTTCCTCGAGCGCGTCCTTCTCGTAGATCCGCCGCAATACATCGACGCGGAGCGCGATGCGTGGCTGGCGTTTGTCATGCGATGGCAGCAGTTCACCGGCCGCGTGATGGCGAAAGGTGTCGAGGACACTGCCTTCTACAACTACAACCGGCTGATTTCGCTCAATGACGTCGGCGGCGATCCTGGACGCCACGACTTCGACGGCCTGGCGGAATTTCACCAGCACAATTGCCGGCATCAGCGCCAGTGGCCGCACACGCTCAATGCGACCTCGACGCATGACACCAAGCGCAGCGAGGATGTGCGCGCGCGCATCAATGTTCTATCCGAAATCCCCGATGTGTGGACGCGGCAGGTGCGGCGCTGGTCGAAGATGAATGGCCATCTGCGGCCTAACGGCACCCCGCATCCGAACGAGGAGATCGCGCTCTATCAGACATTGATCGGGATTTGGCCGCTCAATAACGAAGAGCTGCCGGTCGTGCGCGATCGATTGCGGCAATACCTCGAGAAGTCAGCGCGCGAAGCGAAGTCGTACACCAGTTGGATCGCGCCGAATGCGGCGTATGAAGACGCACTCATCGGCTTCGGCGAATCGGTATTGAGCAATGAGGCGTTCTGCGAAGACTTCCAGCGTTTTCAAAAACGCGTCGCGTTTTACGGCGCGCTGAACGCGCTGTCGCAGACGGTGTTGAAGCTTTGCGCGCCCGGCGTTCCCGATTTTTATCAGGGGACCGAATTGTGGGATTTCAGCCTCGTCGATCCCGATAATCGTCGCTCCGTCGATTACGAGCGCCGCTCGGCGATGCTGCGAAACATCAAAGAGGCCTACGGTAGACGATCGCTGGACCTCGACAGCCTGCTTCGCTCGTGGCCGAGCGGCCGCGTGAAGATGTTCGTGATCTGGAAACTGCTGGAGATGCGCGACACGTTTCGGGATAGTAAATACGATGCGCTCGACGCCGGTCCGAATGTCTGCGCATTCATGCGAGGCAACGACGTCATCGTCGCCGCTCCGCGACTGGAGCTCACCTCAGCGGCTGCGCTGGCCGCTGGCGAAATGTTTTCACCGGCGACACGATCGAAGGCGATGCGCTGCCGTTGCGCCAGGTCTTCGAGCGATTCCCGGTCGCGGTGCTGGAGCGCGCCTGAGCGACGCGCGACGTCCACTTTTTCTCGCCTCCGGCGCCGCAATGTTCGTCTTCGGCATCACCCTCGCGGCCCTCGGAGCCCTCTTCGGTCTGCCGGAGACCCGCGGGCGGCTTCACGTCGATCTCGCGCAACAGGGCGACATTTTCCTGACGCTGTACGCCGGAGTTTTCTTCTCCACGATCATCGTGGGGCCGATCATCGACAGCTTCGGCAACAAAACCGTGTTGACGACTTCCGCAGCACTCGTGGTTGCTGGGTTGCTGTGTTTCCTGGTTGCTGGGTCATTCGTTTCCGCGCTGTCATCGGCATTCTTGTTGGGATTTGGTGGCGGAGGACTGAACACGGCTGCGAACGCGCTCGTCGCCGATCTTTATCCGCAGCAGCGCGGCGCGATGCTCAATCTCCTGGGCGTCTTCTATGGATGCGGCGCCGTGCTGATTGTCGTGGCATCGAAATATCTGCTGCCGGTCGGAATCGCGCTTGCTGCGATCTGCACGATTGCCTATCTGCTGCTGCCTTTTCCTCGCGCGACGGAGCCGGTCGGATTCTCGCTCTTCGCGTCGATTCGCGCTGCGAGATATCCGATGGTCATGGTTTTCGCGGCGCTTCTCTTCTGCGAATCGGGCAATGAGTCCGCGATCGGATCGTGGACGTCGACGTACACCGGCTCGAATGCGATTCTGGCGGTGTATTGGGCTGGCTTGATGGTCGGCCGTGTGTTAGGCGCGAGGCTCCTGACGTACATTCGAAAGGAGCGGCTCATCTTCGCGAGTGGGGTCGGATCGGCGATCGGCACAGTGATGCTGGTGGCGTCGAAGTCTTTAGCCGGTGCGGCGATCGTCGGGCTGTCATTCGCGGCGATTTATCCGACGACGCTGGCGATTGCCGCCGATCGCTACCAGCGGCTGGCGGGGACGATCTTCGGGCTGTTGTTCGCGGTCGGGCTGTTAGGCGCGATGTCGTTTCCCTGGATCATCGGCCAGACCTCGGAGCAGTTCGGGCTGAGAGCGGGTATGATGCTGCCACTCATCGGCGCGGTTGTAATCATCGTGCTGGTTTTCGTCATATCCAGACAAAAGGGGGAACGATGACTTCACGACTCGTCCTATCTGCCTTTCTGCTGTTCAGCACTGTCGCGGGCGTCAAGCTCGACGACACCGTCAACGTCAACGGCCAGAATCTCGTGCTGAACGGCGCCGGAATTCGCAAGAAGCTGTTCATCAAGGTCTATGTCGGCGCGCTGTACCTTTCCGCAAAACAGTCGAACGCTGCAGCGATCCTCGCCAGCGATGCGCCACGGCGAATGGTCATGCACTTCGTCTTCAACGTCGGCAAGGGAAAGATCGCCGAGGGGTGGGATGAGGGGCTGGAAGCGAATACGCCGAACGCGTCCGCCGAGGTCAAGGTGAACTTCAAGACGCTGGCGTCGTGGATGGAAGACATGAAGAGCGGTCAGCAGATTGTGCTGACCTACGTGCCGGGGACAGGCACGACGGTCGACGTCAACGGCCACACCAAGGGGACCCTCGCGGGCAAGGCAACAGCCGACGCGATCCTCGCGACGTGGATCGGCCCGAAGCCCGGACCGGGAGGGGACTTCAAGAACGCCGTGTTAGGCCGGTAGTGGGGTCAGGCCTTTACTTTTCCCTTCCTCCACGACTTGTAGAAGACGACATGTCATAGCCGGTACCGAGGTAGCCTCGGTGAGCTATGGCAAGACCGTTACGACTCGAGTTCCCGGGCGCTCTTTTCCACATCACCGTTCGCGGCAACGAGCGACGCGAGATATTTCGCGACGACCGCGATCGCCATCACTTCCTCGATCTCCTCGGCGAGTGCGTTGATCGATTCGACTGGATCCTCACGACATACGCGCTGATGCCGAATCATTTTCATCTATTGATACAGCTGACGATCGAAACACTCTCGACAGGAATGGGCTGGCTCAACGGGTCCTACACGCAGGACTTCAATCACCGTCACGAACGAGTCGGTCATCTTTTCCAAGGTCGCTTCAAGGCGCTCCTGGTCGATAAGGATTCGTATTCGTTAGAGGTGCTGCGCTACGTAGTCCTGAATCCAGTGAGGGCCAGGATCGTCGCGCGACCGGAGGACTTTGTCTGGACCAGCTATCGCGCGATCGTCGGTGTTGCGGAAGCGCCCCAATGGCTCGCCGTCGACGATGTCCTCACGCAGTTCGGGCCGACGCGACAGATCGCACAGATTAACTATCGCGAATTTGTTGTCGCAGGAATCGGATTGAACCGAAAGCCTTGGGACGATCTGGTCGGCCAGATATACCTCGGAAGCCAGCCATGGCTCGATGACGTTCGGGCGCGAATTGCACTTAAGCCGCGGGCCGACGAGCACCCGCGACTGCAACGCACGGTTGGTGATGCGACGATGGCGGATGTCATTACGCGTGTCGCCCGCGCCTTCTCGATTACTGAGAATTCCGTTCGGAATGGGCGAGGTGGGACTCCACGCATGGTAGCGGCGTGGATCGCATGGCACGAAGGCGCCCTGGTGAATCGTCAGATTGCGGCTGGCTTGCGCCTTCGAAGTGAAGGTCACATTTCGAGACTGATTGAGCAATGCGACCGTGAAC
>QHVX01000150.1 GCA_003222375.1 Acidobacteriota bacterium | reverse complement strand
ATCTCCGGATAATTCGAGAGCGGCATCCGTGCAAAGCGGAAGAGCCATTGCGGGTCGTACGCCGAATAGAGGCCCCACGCGATGTTGTAGGCACCCGCCAGGATGAAAACGGCGCGATGAAAACGTCGGCGTTTCAAGATCCTGAGCGAAGCGAAGGATCCGCCGCACTTAACGATTTCAAGATTGACGACAGATCATTCCATTCCGGATTCATCGTTGCTATCACGAGCTGATCACAGTTGTATTTTTGCGTAAATCCGGGGAAGACCTTGTCTTTGTGCTGCTGCAGCCGATTTTCAATCGAATCGGTCATGCCCGTGTAAAGCACAGTGTGTCCTTTATTGGTAAGCATGTAAACGAAGCATTCGGACATAGGCGGCGATATCGCCAACGTAGCGTCGCTTCGACGCAGGCGTCGACACCTACACGGTCGCGAGCGGACGCGGCTTCGCGTAGCCCTCGTGCTCTTCGGCCTCGTATCCTCCGCGATAGTCGAACTGCTCGGGGCGTTTGATCTGCGAATGCGCCGTCACGCGATCGCGGCGAATTCCGCGGAACTGCTCGAGGTTCGCGTAGCCGCGACGCTCCATGAATTCGGTCATGCCCGCGAGCAATCCTTTAATGACGTTCGGCCCGATCGCCTGATCGAGCATGGCAGCCGTGCAAACCTGTGCCGTTCCGCAGCCGAGGAGGAAGTAGCAGAGGGCATGATCGAAGTTTGCGATTCCGCCGATGCCCGAGAATGCGCTTTCGGGGAAGGCCTTCGTCATTTGCGCCATCTTGGCGAGCGACAGGGGAAGAATCGCCGGTCCGCCCAGACCGCCGCTCGAGACGTAGCCTTCGACGTTCATCTCGAAGTCGAGCGTGTTCGGATCGATCACGGGAAGCGAGGGGAACGTGTTCGACGACGAAATCGCGTCCGCGCCGCCACGGAACGATGCTTCGGCCTCTTCCACGATGTCAGCGGTTGCCGGCGTTAACTTCACCCAAACCGGAATCTTCGCCACTTCTTTGATCGCCTGCGTCACGACCGAGCAGAGGACTTTGTCTTTTCCGACATTCGATCCCATGTCGACGCGGTCCATGTGCGGGCAGGAGAAGTTCAGCTCCAGCGCGTCGGCGCCTTCGTCCTGACAGGCTTTGGTCAACGTCTGCCAGTTGTTCAGCTCCTTGTCATTGCCGGAGCCGGCCATGATCGACGCGACGAGGATTTTTTTCGGATAGGCCTTCTTCACGCGGCTCAACTTTCCGATCCACCAATCGAGCGGTTTGTCGGAAATCAGCTCCCAGTTCCACGAGGCGATCAGCGTCGACTCCGGACGCTTGTTCATCGACAGCCGATAGCCGCTGTTGTCGGCGCGCAGGAACTTGGTCTTGGGACCCTTGACGTTGACAACCGGATGCAATCCGATCGTTTTCGTGACGACGCCGCCCCATCCGGCTTCGAAGGCCCGCATGATGTTGCTGTCAGACTCGGTCGGTGGAGCGGATGACAGCAGAAATGGGTTCTCGAAACGAATCCCCGTAAATGTCGTCGACAGATCGGCCATGACGTCTCCTTTTCGGGAAAAAACGATTATAGACCGAGGTTCCCTACGGCCAAATCCCACGTACGAGGGCTACCGACGCCACCCGCTTGATCGCCAGCGCGAATGCTGCCGTACGCAGGTCGACGTTCTCGCCGTGGCGGTCCTTGATCTCGATCTGCATCTGCAGGACGGCGTCGGTTGCCGCCTCCATTTTTTCGCGCAGATGCTCGTTGACGTGATCTTCGCTCCAGTGCTCGTTCTCGATGTTCTGCACCCACTCGAAATAGCTGACCGTCACGCCGCCCGAGTTCGCGAGGATGTCGGGGATGACCGGAATTCCGCGGTCGAACAGCGCGGCGTCGGCGGACGGCGTCGTCGGCCCGTTGGCGGCCTCGGCGATCACCTTTGCGCGCACGCCGGCGACGTTGTCGTTGCGGATCTGATTCTCGAATGCCGCCGGGATCAGGATGTCGCACTTCAGATGCAGCAGCTCGTCGTTGGTGATGTTTTTCGTTTCCGCGAGGCCGACGACCGATCCGCTCTGTTTCTTGTGCGCCAGTGCCAATTTCGGATCGATGCCGGCGTCCGATGTCACGCCGCCGGTCGAGTCGCTCACGCCGATCACTTTCGCTCCCGCTTCCGCGAAGAGTCGCGCCGCGATCGACCCCGCGTTACCGAATCCCTGAATCGCCACTGTGGCGCCTTTCAGCGAATTGAGACCGGGAACGGCACCCTCCTCGATGGCGCGTCGTGTGACGAAAAGACATCCGCGCGCGGTCGCTTCGTTCCGTCCCAGCGAGCCGCCCATCGCGACCGGCTTGCCGGTGACAACCGGCAGATTGTTCTTGCCGGCGTGCATCATGTCGTAAGTGTCGTAGATCCACGCCATCGTTTCAGCATTGGTGTTGACGTCGGGCGCGGGGATGTCGGTGTGCGGTCCGATGCTGTCGCCTAACTCGGTGATGAAGCGGCGTGTGACCTTGCGCAGCTCATTGCGCGAAAGCTGTTTCGGATCGCAGATCACGCCGCCCTTCGCGCCGCCGAACGGGATGTCGGCGACGGCGCACTTCCACGTCATCCACGACGCCAGCGCGCGCACTTCATCGGCGTTGACTTCGGGGTGATAGCGAATGCCGCCCTTTCCCGGTCCGCGCACGCGCGAGTGCAGGGCGCGGTAGCCCGAGAAGATTTTCACGGTTCCGTCATCGCATTCGATCGGGAACTCGACTTTGAGGAGCCGCACCGTTCCGCGGAGCCAGCCGCGCAGACCTTCAGGAAGATCGGCGACGTAGCGGGCCGCGGTATCGAATTGCTGTTGAGCGATGTCGTAGGGATTGAGATTCTCAACTGTCCGCGCTTCTTCACGCACACCCATATCAGCGAACCTCCTTTGCGTGGATTCAAAACGATAGTTAAACTGCCGCCCCATTGTCCACTCCGGAGGGTTCCATGAAACGAATGTTTACCGCGATCGCGGTCGCTTTGTGCGCGGTCTCTGCTGTTGCAATCGATATCAACGACACCCGGCTGCTGTCGGATCCGGCGGTCAGTAGGGACCACATCGCGTTCGCCTACGCGAATGATTTGTGGGTCGCAAATCTCGACGGAAGCGACGTCAAGCGTCTGACGTCGCATCCCGGCATCGAATCGGGGCCGAAATTCTCGCCCGACGGCTCGATGATCGCCTTTACCGGCCGCTACGACGGCAATACTGACGTCTACGTCGTTCCCACCGCCGGCGGCGTTCCGAAGCGCCTCACCTGGCACCCGAACAACGACATCGTCCTCGGCTTCACGCCTGACGGTCAGAATGTTCTCTTCTCATCGCCCCGCGAGGTCTACACCCGGCGCTTCACGCAACTCTTTACCGTTCCAGTCAACGGCGGACTGGCGACAAAGCTGCCGATCCCGAATGCCGCGAAGGCAACGTATTCGGCGGATGGAAAGAAAATCGTCTATCAGCCGATCGGCGATGCCTTCATCGAGTGGAAGCGCTATCGCGGCGGCCAGGCCGCGCGGCTGATGCTCTTCGACGTCGCGACCAATGCCGTCGAGCAGATTCCGCAACCTGCGACGCGGTCGAATGACACCGATCCGATGTGGATCGGCGACAAGGTATATTTCCGATCGGATCGTTCCGGCGAGTTCAATCTTTACTCGTATGACCCGGCGACGAGCCAGGTCACCCAGCTCACGAACTACAGCGATTGGCCGATCCTCGGCGCTTCCGCCGGAAGCGGGAAGGTCGTCTACGAGCGCGGCGGGTATCTCTCGATGTTCGATCCCTCCACGCACGCCGACAACCGCCTCAAGGTCGGCGTCGCGGCGGATCTCAATGAAACGCGGCCGCGCTTTGTCAAAGGTGCGAAATACATCCGCGACGCAAGCCTCTCACCGACCGGGGCGCGCGCAGCGTTCGAGTTTCGAGGCGAGATCGTCACCGTTCCGATGGAGAAGGGCGATGATCGCAATCTGACGCAGTCGGTCAACGCCAACGATCGCAATCCGGTGTGGTCGCCGGACGGCAAATCGATCGCATGGTTCACCGACGAATCGGGCGAAAACGAGCTCCGCATCGCGCCGCAGGATGGCAAAGGTCAGCCACGCAACATCAAGCTCAATGGCGCCGGTTTCTATCGCAATCCCAACTGGTCTCCCGATGGAACGAAAGTCAGCTACCTCGATAACTCGTCGTCGCTGTACGTGATGGATGTCGTGACCGGCGCGTCGACCAGGATTGCCTCGAACACGATGCAGGGCGGGATCGATCAGGCCTGGTCGCCGGATTCGAAGTGGATTGCCTACACGCACAACACCATTCAGAACTTCGACACGATCCAGCTCTACTCGCTCGATCAGAAGAAATCGTTCCCGCTCACCGATGGACTCGAGCAGGCCGAAGCGCCGGTCTTCGATCCGAACGGCAAGTACTTGTACTTCCTCGTCTCGACAGATGCTGGTCCGCTCGCCGACGGGTTCTCGATGTGGAGCAACGACACGCGCGCGACGAACACGGTCTATCTCGCGGTTCTGCCGAAAGGCGTCGTCTCGCCGCTCGCGAAGGAGAGCGACGAAGAGGGGAAGAAAGATACTTCCGCTGACGAGAAGAAGCCGGATGAAGCTGTCGCTGAACCAAAGTCAGAAGAAAAGACTGCGGCGCCGAAGAAACCGCCGGCGAAGACCGTCATCGACATGGACGGCCTGACGAATCGCATTCAAGCCCTTCCCCTGACGCCGGCATCGTATGCGTCGCTGCAGGTCGCGAAGACCGGCGAGTTGTACTACGTCAAGCGCAACGACATCGGCCGAGGGGAGCGTACGCCCGGAACGTTGACGCATTACAGCCTCTCGAAGCGCAAGGAAGAGACGGCCCTCGAGAAGGTCCTCGACTTCGACCTCTCGCGAGACGGCAAGCGCATGCTGCTTCGTCTGCCGGAGAACGCCTGGTCGATCGCCGACATCGGCGAAAAAATCGATGCGACGAAGCACAAGCTGGCCGTCGACAAGATCGAAGTGAAGATCGATCCGACCGTCGAGTGGCGGGAGATCTTCGACGAAGCATGGCGCATCAATCGCGATTACTTCTACGACCCGAACATGCACGGCACCGACTGGAGCGCGATGAAGGCGAAGTACTCCGTCTTCCTTCCCGATCTGACGACGCGTCAGGACCTCACCCGCGTACTGGCGTGGATGCATAGCGAGCTGGTGGTCGGACATCATCGGCAGTCGGGTGGCGATTCACTCGCCAACACCGACACGATTCCGGGCGGCTTGTTAGGCGCCGACTACAAAGTCGAGAACGGACGCTATCGCTTCGCGAAAGTCTACGGCGGCCTCAATTGGAATCCGGAGTTGCGATCGCCGCTGACCGAGCCGGGCGTGGATGTGAAAGAAGGCGAGTACCTTCTGGCGGTCGAAGGCAAGGACCTCAAGCCGCCGGAAGATGTCTACAGCCGGTTCGAGCGGACGGCCGGACGTATCGTCGAGATCACAGTTGGCCCAAATGCCGACGGCACAGCCTCACGCGCCGTGAAAGTCGTTCCGGTCGAAGACGAGTTGGCGCTGCGCAATCGCGATTGGGTCGAGCGGAATCTTCGCTACGTCACGGAAAAAACTGGCGGACGCGTTGCGTATGTCTACGTTCCGAACACCTCGACTCTGGGGTACGACTATTTCAAACGCTATTTCTTCCCGCAGGCCGATCGGCAGGCGATCATCATCGACGAGCGCCACAACGCCGGCGGTCAGGCTGCCGATTACTACCTCGATTTTCTGCGCCGGCCGT
>QHVX01000464.1:2322-3452 GCA_003222375.1 Acidobacteriota bacterium | reverse complement strand
CCGGCATCGCGCCGCGCGACGTCACGCCGGAAGCGACGATGCGCGTGTGCGAGCGCGTCGTTCCAGGATTCGGAGAGCTGATGCGCAGCACTTCGCTCGCGAAAACGCCAATGGCGTCGCTTTCGCGCGCGCAGGCCGCCACCCGCGCCTCGGCACTGGTCGTGAATTTACCCGGCTCGGTGAACGGCGCTCGCGAAAATCTGCTAGCGGTATTGCATTTGATTCCACACGCGCTGGAATTGCTGAGCGGCGAGCGAGTGGAGAAGCATCCGTGAGCGTTCGGCCGGGATTGGAAGTTCTCCTCGACGACCCGCGTCCGATCGCTGGCAAGAAAATCGGACTGGTCACGAACCAGAGCGCGGTCACCAGCGATCTGCGCCACGCGGTGCGCGTGCTGCACGCCGGCCGCGGATGGAAGCTGATCGCGCTCTTCGGCCCAGAACACGGCATCTGGGGCGAAGCGCAGGACATGGAGGGCGTCGAGCAGTCTGACGATCCGGGGACGAGAAGGATCTCGCGCCGCGGCGCGAAGTTCTAAAGACGCTCGACGCACTGGTCATCGATCTGCAGGACATCGGATCGCGTTACTACACCTTCATCTACACGATGGCGCTATGCATGCGCGAGGCTGCACCGATCGGACTGCCGGTGATCGTTCTCGACCGGCCGAATCCGATCGACGGCGTCCATCTCGAAGGAAATATTCGCGAGGAAAAGTACTCGAGCTTCGTCGGCATGTTCCCGCTGCCCACGCGGCACGGCATGACGCCCGGCGAGCTGGCGCGCTACTTCAACAATGTCTTCAAGCTGAATTCGAATCTGACCGTCATTCCCATGCGGGGCTGGCGGCGCGGAATGTGGTGGGGCGACACGGGACTGCCGTGGGTCATCCCTTCGCCTAACATGCCGACGGTCTTCACTGCCACTGTCTATCCGGGCATGTGCCTCGTCGAGGGAACCAACCTCAGCGAAGGACGCGGCACGACGCATCCCTTCGAATTCTTCGGCGCGCCGTGGCTCGAGCCGTTCAAGCTCGCCGAAAGACTCAACGCCATCAGTTTGCCGGGCGTGCGATTCCGTCCGCATTACTTCCTGCCCAAATTTCAGAAGCACAGCGGAAAAGTCTGCGG
>QHVX01000464.1:0-2252 GCA_003222375.1 Acidobacteriota bacterium | reverse complement strand
AACCCGGAGAAATTCGACTAGCGCCGCGAGACGTACGAGTTCGTCGCCGATCGCCTGGCGATCGATCTGCTGGCCGGAAGCGATCGCTATCGAAAGCTGGTCGAGGACGGCGGCAACGTCGACGACTGGGTGGCGGAGTGGGAAGAAGGGCTGCGCGATTTTGCCGGTACGCGCGAGGAATTTCTGTTGTACCGGGCGACCGATCCACATTGGGCCTAGAAATCCTCTACGAAGACTCTGCGCTTCTCTTCATCAATAAGCCTCCCGACATCGTGGTGCAGCGTTCCTACGATCCGAACGAGCCCGAGCTTCTCGATCTGGCGCAGCAGCACGCCGGCAAGCTCTTTCTGATGCAGCGGCTCGATCGCGGAACGAGCGGCGTGATCTTTTTCTCCAAGCTCGCCGAAATCAACTCCAGGATCACGCGTCAATTCGAGACGAAGCAGATCCGCAAGCGCTATCTCGCCTTATGCGAAGGCGAGCTCGCCGAAAAGCAAACCGTCGACGCGGCGATGGCGCGCATCGGTCCGATTTCGTTCGGGGTGCGCGAGGAGGGCAAGCGCGCGCTGACCTCGATCGGGCCGCTGCGCGCAATGTCCAATGGATCGCTGGTCGCGATCGAATTGCAGACCGGGCGAACACATCAAATTCGCGTGCATTTAGCAGCAATCGGGCATCCGATCATCGGTGACTGGCTCTACGGTATGAGGAACGCGCCACGCCCGATGCTGCATGCTGCCGAGGTCGCTATGGTGCATCCGTTGAAAAACGAGCGACTTCGGGTCTTCGCACGCCCACCCGGCGACTTTTGGAAGGTCGCCGAAGAGCGCAAAATCGTGTCTCGCGGCGAGGACATAATGACCCTTGCGGAGTGCAGCTAAACTATTGAATCAGCTAGAATAAACACGCAAGGACGGTCGTTACCGAATGCATAGGAGATAGCCATGAGACTCTGGAGCAAGATCGCAATTGTCCTTGCATTCGTGCCGCTGATCGCGTCAGCGCAATACAAGGACCTCGACACTGCGCTGTCGAATTTGACACGCGGCTTCGGAAGTGGTGACCCGCAGGCGATCGTCTCCGGAATCGCCGACGGAGATCAGGTGATCCTGCAGTTTCCGGGTCTGATCGACCAGAGCGGCTCGAACGCCTACGGTCGCGATCAGGCTGCCTACCTGCTCGACGGGTTGTTCGGACGCGTCCATCCGACCGGATTCGAGCAGCAGAGCGCACGCAAGTTCAGCTCAGAGGGACAGTATCAGATCAAGGGCACCTGGACGATTCAGAACGCCGGCAAGACCGAAGGTCGCGAGCTTTACATTACGCTGCACAATAAGAATGACCGCTGGTCCATCCTCTCCATCCGGTCCGCTGGAAAGTAACAACCGGTCCGGTCGCATCGTCTCTTCGATCGCCGTCGCGCTGGCATCGACGCTTGTGTTGTTGCTGGCGATTGCCGGTCTGGTGTTGGCGCGCGATCGCATCCTCGCGGCCGCCGCGCTTTTTCTGATCGGCGTGGCGGCGATCGATCTCGTCACGTTCGTGGCAGCGGCACGCGTCAGCCGCAACTTCGCGCAAAGCTCGGCATCGCATGTCAATAACGAGATGCAGCGCGTCCGCCGCGAAATCGTAGGGATCGAGTCGGAGCTGCAGGCCAGCGCCGACCACGTCGGGGCCGCGATCGCGGCGCAACCCGGCATGCCGCGTCCGCAGATGTTTCATCTGCTCGAGCTGCAACCGCGTGCGGCCGGACGCGGCATGCGAATTGTCGGCGCAAACGGGACCGTGCTCGCGTGGTGGGGAGACGAGCTCCGCGTCACGGGCGATCTCACCTATCAATTCGACGTGACGAATTTATTTATCACGCGATCGCGTCGGCTCTCGAATACGCCACTGGTTGTGCAGGCGTTCGAGCGAATTCCGAATGAGCCGCGGGCGCACTCGCTTCTCGATCCCGACGACGATTGGATCGTCAGCACGATCTTTCACGCCGGAGTGCTGAAGCAGGAGGCCGGCACGCGGCGCTACCCGATCGCGAAGCATTCTGATGCCTCGCTGTTCATCGATGTTCTCCCTCACACGCGCCCCGAGATCGTCGCGAACACGCAAATCCTCGGCCGCGACGCAGCCGCGATCCTTTTCGCACTGGCGGCGCTGGTGATCGCATGGCGACTGCGCGAGTCGACGATCCTCACCGCGATTCTGATCGCGATTGCGCGCGTGGCGCTGCTTCCGCTGCGATTCGAAACCGA
>QHVX01000149.1:7636-13833 GCA_003222375.1 Acidobacteriota bacterium | reverse complement strand
CAGGAAAGAGCGCGCTCGTGTCAGGTGCCCGAGCCCGCCGCCCATGGCGTAGTAGAGAACAGACAGCGATCAGTGCAGTGGAGCGGCCAGCTCGGCCATGATGATGGCGCGCTCGCGCGCCGGAATCCGATCGAGCAGCGCCACGCCGAACGATGGCTGTACTTGCAGAGCGTTCGCGCGGAAGAGCTCATGCCCGGCAGCGTCTTTCACTTCGACGCGCTGCTTGTCGCCGTAATACTTCACTTCGCCGAGGAGACGATCGGCGGGAGCGTAGACCTTGATCTTGCCCTCTTTGTTCTTCAGCTCGTACGGATTCCGATTCTCTTCGTTGTCGCTGATCTTGACCTTGTCTTCGCTCTTCTTGATCTTCCAGAGCAGCTTGCCGTCAGCCGTGCGAACTTTGAATCCCTCCTCGGACGGCTTGACCTCGACGACGACTTTGCCGTCGCTGCCGGCGTACTTGCGTTTTCCATTCTCGCGGACGTGACCGCGGAGCGACTGCTGTGAGCCGTTGTCATTGAACGACACGATGACGTCGCTCCCTGACGGCGTGATCTCGACGACGGGCTTGCCATCCGTGGACGTCAGAGTGATCGAAGGAGCACCCGCCGCAGCGGAACTTCGCGCGGGCGGCGGTGCAGCGCTCGACGACTGCATCGGCCGCTTGTCGCGGTAGCAGGCGAGTGTGAGCACGAGGGCGATGAAGATCGATTTCTTCATGAGGACTCTCCATTGAGCAAGTTGATGTAACGCTCCGCTTCACGCTCGGCTGTGAAGTGTTCCAGGACGTCCGCCTGTCCTTTTTCACCGAGGCGGCGAAGGACATCGGCATCGCAAGTCGCGACATTCGCGATCGCGCGACGGCAATCGTGCTCGTCGCCCGCTTCGAAGACGATGGCGTTGACTCCATCGACGAGCAGATCTGCCATGCCGCCCGCGTTTGACGCCACGAGCGGCACGCCAAGGGCGGTCGCTTCCAGAACGACGTTGGGGAGACCGTCGTAGAAGGACGGAACGACGACGGCATCGCATGCCGCAAAGAGCGGGAGGAGATCGAGACGATCGCGAAATGGAAGATGCGTCGCGGAGATTTGCTCGTTGTGCGCGACGAGCCAGGCCAGCAACTCTTCTTCGACGTCGCCGACCAGCAGCAAATGCAATCGATCCGCGCATCCGGAGCGATGCAGAATCTCGAGAAAGAACTGCACGCCTTTTTTCTGCTTTAACTGTCCGAAGATGCCCAGAACGCGCCGTCCCCTCTGAACGTTCGATGCTCGCCAGCGCTCTCCCGCTTCGCGATCGTGCGGCAACAAACGCCACGTTCGGGAGTCGACGCCGTTCGGGATCCACTCCGGCCTAACGCCGGGGATGAGTGCAGCGATGCGCGCGGCGTGGTCGCGTGTCACAGTGCAAACCGCCGCGGACGATTGGATGGCCTGCCGAAGGATGTCGGATCGCTTTGGCGAAAAGATTGCCGCGTCGAAGTCGTTACCTCGAATCAGAGTCACCAGCGGGCACTTGAGCCACGCCGCGTAGGCCGGTCCGGCGAGGATCGGCAGCGTTCCACCGAACGCGACGACGTGGGTAGGCGTCATGCCGTTTCGCTGCCGCGACAAAACATTCCACAAGCGATTCAGTGTGTGCGAGACATCATCGTCCGACGGACACTCGATTTGACGCCCGCCGCTTTTCGTCTCGACGCGCCATTCCGCATAACGGCGGCTGACGTGCGCGACGTCGACCGTGACTCCGCGCGAGCGCAGAGCGTGGACGATTCGATCGCATGACTGCGCCATACCGCCGCGATCGGGCGGATAGTTTTCGGTGATCCACAACGGTCGCAGCGTCATCAACTGTCTCCGAATCCGGTCGTGTCGCCGCTATCAGAAGCCGTGCTGGGGCCGCGTCTCGCCATGTCGGAATCAAAGGATCGAAAGTCGTAATCGTTGTAGTACGGATCGTAGTAATAGCCGCCGTAGATCGGCGAATAGCCACGCGTTCGCCAATAGCTCGATCGATATCGATAAGGCCAGCTCGGATCATTGACGTTCGCAGTACCTCCAGCCACTTTCTGTTCCGCCTGTCGCGCATCGCAGTCGAGACAGCGCGTGTATCCGCTCGCCGGCGAGAGATGATGTGTGCACATCGGACGTGAACAGAGGGCGCACTTCTTCGCCACCGGCTCGCCGCAATCGCGGAGGCTGAAGAAGCCGCGTTTCGCTTTGCAGGTTTCCATCACGACCTCCTCGCCACCGCCACGCCCCCGTACGCCTCGGCAATCATGTCCACCAGAACGTCGAAGGCCGATGAGCCTTTGCTGTCCGTTTTGACTTTGCGTTTCAGCTTGATGGTGTGGCGTTTCTCGTCGGCCGACGCGTCGGCAACGGCGTATTGCTTCGTCGGAAATGCGACCGTGACGCCGCCGACGACGTGCCATTTCTCTTTCGTCTTTGTCTTGTACTTTCCGCGAGGATTTCGCTTCGTTCGCACGCGCTGCAGCAGTTTGTCGATGACTTCCCAATCGAGGCGCGTTCCGTCGGCGAGAACAACATTGCCGCTGAACCACGGATTGACGAAGAAGCTTTCGATGATTTTGGTGAAGCGAGGATCTTTCGGTCTGTTCTCCTTCACCTTCTTCTCGTTGATGGCCGCCGAGCGGAGATCGATTTTGACGTGGATTGTGCCGCCGGAATTCATGTCTTCGCGCAGTAAGGTGAGGAAAGGGATCGCGCTGTTGGTCAAATCATCGGTGAGGTCCGCCTTTTTGAGCCGCTTGTACATCACGGCGCTGGCGATCGCAGCAATGACAGCCGCCACGGTCAAGGCTACGACGATGTAATGGGCAAAGTGAGCGCCGCCGAAAGACTTCCTGGCAAGAATCAGCCCGATGAAGACAATGACGATGGAGACGCCCAGGATCTTGCTCGCGTTTTTTCGGCGGGCAGTCAATTCCTGATCGAGCGCCGAGAGTCCGCGCAGCAGCGCGAGCACGTCATCGATCGGACGGTTCACGTTGATCAGCATCGACTGCGCGAGGCGCTGTTGTTCCGGGCTCAGCGGCGTCATTGTCTTCATCGAGTCACCTCCGCGAATCGTCATGCTGAGCGTAGCGAAGCATCTCACCGGCGAGATCCTTCGCTTCGCTCAGGATGACGCCGTAGACATCGATCAAGCGTTTGGTCGCATGTGGCCAGGTCAGGGACTGCCGCACGCGGTCCCGGCCGCGCGAGCCGAGATCGCGGCGGAGATCGGGATATTCGAAGAGGATGCGAATCGCGCGCGCGAGCTCGGCGGGCCGGTCGGGCGCGACCAGCAGGCCTTCGCAACGATCGGTGACCAGCTCGCGCACGGCGGGCAGGTCGGAAGCGATGACCGCGACGCCGGCCGCCATCGACTCGACGATCTTCAGCGGAGAACATCCCTGCACGACGTTGCGTGCACAGTCGCTCAGCGGCGCGACCGAAGCGATCGCATGCTGCAGCCACGGTTGCAGCTCGTCTGCTGTCAGCGACGCCTTCCAGAGGATTCGATCCGCGATTTCCAATCGCTCGGCCATGCGGACGTATCCCTTCGCGTAACGCAGATCGTGCGACGAGCAGATGACGAGATGAAGATCGAGGTCGCGCACGCGCGCGAATGCGCGAAGAAGCGTCTCAATGCCCTGCCACTCCTGCAGCGCGCCGAAGTAGAGGAGATAGTCGCGCGGCGCGTCGTTTGGTCGTTCGACACGATCGGGAAGATCGGCGCCGTTCTGGATGACGGTGATCTTCGCCGGACTGACGCCACGCGTAACCAATCGGTTACATATTGTCGCCGACGGCGTTACGATCGCGTCGGCGCGATCGAGCGCGATCTGCTCGAGCTTTTCGATTTTCGCAAGCGTCGAAGGAGCCGCTGACGGGTAGGTGTACGGCAGCTCGATCGACGGAAGCGCATTCACCTCGTAGACGACCGCGTAGTCATGCGGCCGCGATACGATCGGAACGCCGCTCCACGGATCGCGAAAGTGAACGAGGCGCAGGGAGTCTTGTGTCTCATCGAGCAGCAGCTCGAGACGTTCTCCGAAAGCGATCGTGCGTTCGAGGAAGTTGTCGATCGAGGCGCTGAGGCGCACGATCTCGACGTTGTCGTCGAACTGCTGCGCCGGAAGATCGTCGCTGCCCAGGACGTAGAGCAATCCGCCGCCGAAGAAATCGAACAGAACGCGAGCGAAGCGGTCGATATGGATCGCCGCTCCCTTCCGCGAAGGGAATCGATCGAATGCGGCGTACAGGCAACGATGCCGGGCCTGAAGCATCAAATCTTGGCCGGCGGCGGCATCGGCGGCGGCGTTGCGCCTAACTCCGGAAACGCAGTCAGCGGTGCCCAGCCCGCCGCGCCCGGCCTCCACACTTGGGCTGAGGGCGAAACCTGACCGCTGGCGACCATCGCGCGAAGCGCGTCGTCGGTATACGGACCGTACGTTTTTCCGTCGATGACAACCGACCAGCGTGCGCCCGTCGCGGCAATCGGCGGTGGCGGTACGGCGCCGCCGCCGAGTGCCTGCCCCATCGCGGAGCCGATCGCGATGCCTGCGCCGAGGCCTGCACCCGCGCCCGCCAGCCCGCCCGGATTCGCGGCCGCGATCGGAATCGCTTCCGCGGTCTGCAACTGCGTGTACTGCTGGAGGCGATCGCCGAGGACTCCGAGCTTGCTGCGCTGATCGATCGCCGCTTCGACTTCGGCGGGCAGCGACATGTTCTCGATGTAAAAGCGCGAGAGCTCGAGGCCGTAAGATCCGAAGTCTTCGGACAGCTTTCCGCTTGACAGTGAGCCGAGCTCGTCATACTTCGACGCAAGATCGAGTGCCGCGATTTTCGATTCCGCCACTGCGTCGGAGAGACGCGACACGATCGTCGAGCGCAACTGGCCGAGAATGTCCTGCGTCGAGGTCAGGCCGTGAGTGCCGACGATGGTCGAGAAAAATTTCCTGGGATCCGAAATCCGCGTGGCGTATGTGCCGAATGCGCGGAGCCGGATCATTCCGAATTCAGCGTCGCGCATCATGACCGGATTCGTCGTCCCCCATTTCAGATCGGGAAACAGCCGCGTATTGAAGAAGTAGACCTCCGCCTTGAACGGCGAATTGAAACCGTATTTCCAGCCGCGCAGATCGGTGAGGATCGGGATGTTCTTCGTCGACAGCTCATAGCGGCCGGGCTGGAAGACATCGGCCGCCTTCCCTTCGTTGACGAACACGGCCGCTTGATTTTCACGGACCACAAGCTGCGCGCCCATTTTGATTTCCTGGTTGTAGACAGGAAAGCGATAGACCATCGTGTCGTTGGTGCTGTCGAGCCATTCGATGATCTCGATCCACTGCGACGCGGCCTGATTTTTCAGATTGTCGAAGAAGCCCATGACGTCCTCCTATCCGGTGTATGCCTCATCCTGTTCGATGCGTGACAAGACCCAGCCGAAGTCGCCGCCGACGAGTTTTCCACCGCAGTGGCGGCACACGCCGGTGGCGCCGACTTCGACCGACGCGCCGCAGTTCGGACACGAAACGACCTTCGACGGATCCGATTGCGTGCCGCGCGTTCGAATGAAAGTCCAATATTCACTCCATGAACGCACGTTCTCCTTCGAGCCAGCGACGACTTTTTCTCCCCCGTTCACTCCGGCAACGGTGTAATCGCGGCCGCGTGCGTGCACACGGAACGTGATGCCGTCGTAGAACGCGTCGGAGTCGATCTTCACGGGCTCGATCGGTCCGACATGATAATCCGCAACGATATTACGCAGGCCCTGCTTGAGGTAGGCGTCGATCCAGTAGCGATGGGTTTGGAAGAGCGTCTCGGTTTCAAACGGCCTCACTTTTTCCCAGTTGCGCGAGCCCCAGGCGTCCTGCAATTTCAGCGCGGTGTCGCGAACATAGATCGTCAGATTCTGAAGATCGAATCCGGGATGCGACGCTGCGAACTCCACCTCGGCGCTGGCGAGGTTCAGCTGACGGACCGTGGGCAGGTCAGTGCCCTCTTCCGGAACGTCGGACGTCAGCAGCGGGCCGCGAGCATCTTTTCCCCTTTGAATGATCGAACCGACGTACCACTGGAACGTCCCGTCGTCGATTTTGACGCCGCAATACTGGCAGGAGCCATCCGTCCGCGTCTGCAGCGGCGCGCCGCAGCGCGGGCAATGCTCCGCTTTTGCTTTTT
>QHVX01000149.1:4816-7584 GCA_003222375.1 Acidobacteriota bacterium | reverse complement strand
CCCGGGATCCGCCAACGACCTCGGTGTAGTTCGCTTCGAAAGCCACAGGGACCGTTACGTCGGGGCCGTCCAGACCTCGCAGCTCACCGACATGCAACGCGCCGACGACGATGCCTCGCACTTCGGTCAGGCCCGGCGGATTCTGGCTCTGCAGCGTTTTTCGCGCGTCGGCGCTCAGGAACGGCGTGTACCGCTCGAGACCTCCCGATCCGCGAGCATGGTGCGCCTTGGAATAGAGCGCGTTGCAGAAGTCTTCGAAAACGATCTGGGAGAAGTTCGGATCGAAGCGGTGGAGCGCGCTGAGATCGGCGCCGGCCGTTTGGAACACCGGCGTCGCCGCTCTATGCATCTCACGATTCAGTATGGCGAGGACGATGAAAATAAAGATGATGAGCAAGAGAAACCCGCTGCAGCCGCAGCTCATGGAGCCGCCCGAACCACCTCCGCTGTAGCCGCCGCCACTGTAGCTGCCTCCGCCGGAGTAGCTGCTATGCCCGCCGCTGTAGCTGCTCCCGCCGCTCGAGTGGCTGCCGCCGGAATACGATGAGCCGCCGCCGACGCGGCCTAACACTGCTGTTGCGAACAGCAGCATCAAAACAAACAGCGCGAGCCTTCGTCCCGTCATCGATTCACAAAACGGATTTCGTCAGCTAATTCGTCACGATCACCGGCGCGCGCCGGCACATATTTCGTCAACAGAGGCTCGAGCTCACGGATCACGTCCAGCAATGCATTGGCGTCAGCATCGCGCTGCCGTGTCTTTTCGAGAAGTTGATTCCACTCCAGCACGGGCACGGCATCCAGAACGCCGCGATCGGCGATCAACTCCATCCGACGCTCGAGCAGCGACAGAAAGATGAGCAATCCCGTTTCGCGAGTCGTGTTGGTGACGCCCCGCTCAACGAATGTCGCAGCGGCCGTCACGCGAACGCGTCGGTCGCGGTCGCGGCGCGTTGTCATGGCTCGCCGGATGAGACTCAGTATCCGCGCGACCAGTATGCCCATGATGTAAGCCCCCAACACGACCGGCGGCACCCAGAGGTCTTTAAAGTCCCACGGCGAGAACAGCACAATCAAGAGCGCAACAAACGCGACCAGAGCCCCGAATCGCGCATCGGCGTGCGAATACGATCCCGAGTGCGCGCGAATCTCGACCACCAGTTCGGCGCTCGACGCAGCTTCGACAGCGCGGATACGCTCCGCCAGCGCTGCTGCGAGGTCCGGATCGAGCTTGCGTTGAATCACGGATTTAGGAAGTGGCGATTTTACGGAAGGACGCCTAACTCGTCCAGCGAGGCATGCAGTTCGGCCGGATCGCGGTAAACGCGGAAGGCGCCGGCGCGCGTGAGCTCGTCCTCGCCGTATCCTCCGCTCAACAGTCCGATACACAGCATTCGCGCGCGGCGTGCGGCCAGCAGATCCCAAACCGCATCGCCAACGACATAGCAGTCATCGACCGGCACGCGCAGCCGCTGCTGACAATTGAGGAAAAGGTCCGGCGCCGGTTTCGCACGCAGCACGTCGCCGCGCTCGACGACGATCGTTTCGGGACCGATGCCGAGAACGTCGAGCGAGCGATCGATCTCGGGCCGCCTCCCGGAAGTCGCGATCCCATGCGGTACTCGTGCATCCCGCAGGGCGCGAAGCAGCTCCGGCGCGCCGGGAAGCGCTCTCCGCTCCGGAAGAAACTGCTGAAACAGCTCTCCGTGCCGCCGCTGAAGCCGCTCGGCCTCCTCGGTCGTGATCTCCCGGCCTAACTCACGTGCAACGGCGCGGGTAAACAAACCACCGCTCATCCCGATGCGCCGGTGAATCCGCCATCCGTCGACCGCCAACCCCGCTTCAGCCAATGCGCGCTGCCATGCGAAGACATGCGCGTACACGGTGTCGACAAGCGTGCCGTCGAGATCGAAGATCAGCGCGGGCATTCATGGAGGATATCGTAGACTCCGCGCATGAAGCGCTGGACGTTCGAGCCCGGACACACCGCCGCCGAGTTTTCTGTCCGGCACATGATGGTGACGCACGTTCGCGGGCACTTCAAGAATGTCACCGGAACTCTGGAGTTCGATCCGGCAACGCCCGAGCAGGCAAGGATGAGCGCTGTCATCGATGCGACCACGCTGTGGAGCGGCGAATCGCAACGCGATGCACATCTCAAGTCGGCGGATTTTCTCGATGTCGAGCATCATCCGGAAATCACTTTCGCATCGGAACGCATCGAGCTCCTCGGTCCTGCCGATGCGAAAGTTCACGGCCGGGTGACAATTCGCGGCGTCACGAAACCCCTCACGCTGAACGTGCACTTTCTCGGCACATGGCAGACACCGTGGTGGCAGGACGGCGTCGACAAAGGTCCGAAGACACGAGCCGGATTTGTCGCTACGGCTTTGCTCGACCGAAAAGACTTCGGAGTGAACTGGAATTCGGTGATGGATCGTGGCGGCCTCGTCGTCGCCGACGACGTCGAGATCACCCTCGACGCAGAGGCGATTCTCGAAGACAACAGGTAGAATCTCCGTCACCAGTCATCCATGCGAGTCCCGGCCGCAGTCTCGTGGCGAAGTGTCTGCTTTTCCCTGACTCTGATCGCGTCAAATCTTCAGGGCTACGGAAAGCTTCCTCTGGCATTCGAGGCGAATGTCGGACAGACGGATCGCCGCGTAACCTTCCTCGCACGCGGCTCAGGCTTCGAGCTTTTCCTGACGCAGACCGAGGCGGTGTACAGACTGCAAACGTCGGTGATTCGGATGCGGCTCGCCGGCGCC
>QHVX01000149.1:4232-4730 GCA_003222375.1 Acidobacteriota bacterium | reverse complement strand
ATCGATCTGACGTACTACGGCAATGATTCGCAGCTCGAGTATGACTTCGTCGTTTCGCCTGACGCCGATCCGCACGCGATCGCGATCGATGTGGTGGGCGCGGACGCGTTACGAATCGATCGTCACGGCGATCTGGTGATTCATTCCGGCGAACAGACGATCGTGTGGCGCGCGCCGACGATCTATCAGGGCCGGCAAACGATTCACGGCGGCTACGTCCTTCACGGAAAACATCGCGTTGGATTTCGCGTGGCTGCCTACGACCACCGCAAGCTGCTGGTGATCGATCCGATTCTGGTGTACTCGAAATCGATCGGCGGGACGGGTTTGGATCACGCCTATGCGGTGGCAGTCGATGCGAGCGAGCTCGCCGTCATCACCGGGGACACCGCGTCGACGGACTTTCCTACGACCGCCGGTGCCTACAGCACGACAGGTGGCGGCGTTTTTGTCAGCAAACTGAACGCCGCCGGCACCGCTCTGATCTACTCGACATTC
>QHVX01000149.1:0-4130 GCA_003222375.1 Acidobacteriota bacterium | reverse complement strand
GGCAACAACGTGTTCGTGACGAAGCTGACGAGCGATGGCTCAGCACTCGTCTACTCCGCGGTATTCGGCCGAGGAATGTCGGAGGGATTCGGGATCGCGGTCGATGCTTCGGGAAACGCATATGTCACCGGCACGACTCAGGCAGCAAATTTCACAACCACGGCGAACGCGGTTCAGGCGACGCGGCCTAACAGCGTCGGAACCGACATCGACGCATTTTTCGTCAAGTTGAACGCCTCCGGCTCTGCCCTCCTCTACTCCACCTACCTCGGCAGCGACAATCCTGATTACGGTGAGGGCATCGCGGTCGACGCGAGCGGAAACGCCTACGTTGCCGGAACAACCACCGGACGCGCTGCAATCTGGCGTGGCAACCTGCCAGCGACGATTCCCTTTCCGACGACCCCGGCGTACATGTTCACTGGAGGAGCAGCAGGGTTTATCGCCAAATTCGATCCGACTGCCGCGACCGGCACAGCGTCGCTGATCTACTCGACCTTGATCGGCGGCGACGATGAAGTCGATCAGGCGCACTCGATCGCGATCGACGCATCTGGAAACGCGTATGTCACCGGCAGTGGCGGACTGAACTTCCCCCTCACTGCCGGGGCCTACGGGACTTCGATCGTCAAACCGGGCGCATTCGTCACGAAGTTCAATGCGAATGGAACTGCCTCTCGATTCCGCAAACAACGCTTTCATCGCCGGCGGCGTCACGTCGAACCTCGATTTCGTGCCGCTCATCAACCCCATCGCGGGAGTCACCGGCCAATCGCTCTTCCTCACGAAGTTGAACTCCGCCGGTTCGAATGCTGACTATTCGACGTACATCGACGGCCATTTCAACCTCCCGATCGGAGTGGCCATCGATCCAAACGGCGCCGTCTATGTCGCGGGAACTTCTTTTCCCGCCCAGTTGAATACCGACGCTTTCGTGATCAAAGTCATCACCAATCGCGCACCGATCGCAAACGCCGGTCTCGATCAGTCTGTGAGCGTCGGCTCCTCATTCGTCCTCGACGGTGGGGCTTCGTCCGATCCCGACGGCGATCCGCTCACGTACGTTTGGAAAGACGGCAGCAACGCGGTCGTCGGTACGACATCGACGGTGACGCTCACGCGACCGCAGGGCGTGCATACCTTCACGTTGACGGTAAGCGACGGCAAGTCGACGGCTTCGGACACCGTCGACATCTCGGTTTACACGACGCTGAATGTCAACCTGTTCGGTTTAGTCAGCGGCCGCGTGACATCGAACGACGGAAAAATCGATTGCACGGCAACCGGATCGCCGGGGTGTTTCGCGCGCTACAACACCGCCACACCGGTGGCGCTCACCGCGACGCCCGGCACCGGCGTCTCATTTACAGGATGGATCTTCGATTGCAGCGGAAGCGGCAATTGCTCGGTCAACATGAGCGCCAATCACCTCATCGGCGCGCAGTTCGCGGTGCAACAACTGACGCTCTCGGTCTCGTCACCGGCAAACGGAAAAGTAAAGTCGAGTTCGGGGATCGACTGCGGAAGCTCCTGCTCGCTGGTCGTGCCGTACGGAACGATCGTCACGCTGAGCACTGAGGCCGATTCGGGATATCAGTTTGATATGTGGAGCGGCAACTGCGCCGGCACAACCACGCCAACGTGCTCGGTGACAATGGACGCCAACAAGGCCGTCGGCGTCGCATTCAAGGAGATCGCGCTCAACGCGCTATCCGTGGCGCCGGCCAGCGCAACGATCGCGGTCGGACAACAGCAGCAATTCATCGCCAGCGGAACGTTCAGCGACGGATCGGTTCGTGCGCTGAGCGGCGATCACTCTGTCGAAGGAACAGACGACTTCACGTGCGCGATCACCACCACCGGCGCCGTCAAATGCTGGGGCCGGGCGCCCTATCAGACGCTCACGACGCGCGTGGGTTACGAGAAGGCAGTCATGTTATCCGCAGGAACGAGTCACATTTGCGCACTCTTTGCGAATGGGACTGTGACGTGCGACGGCGGGCCGATGGTCGGTGTGACCACCGCCGTTGCGGTCGCGTCGGAGAGCGGCACGCCGTGCGCGTTGCTCACCGACGGCAGCATTCGATGCGGCGGGGTGGTCGGACCTCTCGCGACCGTTACCGGCATCACGAACGCAGTCGCGATCGGCGCGGAGGGCGGCGGCGGCGCATGCGCAGTCCTCGCCGACGGAACTGTCAGTTGCTGGTTTGGCTTGGGCGATGGGAGCAGTCCCGGCTCCGGCTCGACCTTGCCGCAACAGATCGCGGGCATCAACAACGCGGTAGCAGTGGCGGTCGGCGCCGAGCATGCTTGCGCTCTTCTATCCGACGGGACGGTGAAGTGCTTTTGGAGAAACAATCGCGGGCAACTCGGCGACGGCAGCGCGTTCAATGCGAACTCTTTCAGCAGCACGCCCGTGACGGTCATCAACGTCACCGGCGCGATCAGCATCGTCACGGGCGACTACCACACCTGCGCACTGCTCTCGAACGGAACCGTCAAGTGCTGGGGAATGCAGTACGCCAACGGCCTAACAGTTGATTCATCCACGCCGGCAACAATCTCGGGTCTGAGCAATCCAGCCGCGATCGCCGCCGGCGCGTTTCACAATTGCGCTTCTTTCTCGAACGGGACAGTGAAGTGCTGGGGCCTGAACAATGTCGGGCAGCTCGGCATGAGTAACCCATCATTCAGTGTTACACCACTCCCGGCGAGTTCGCTGAGCAAGGTGTCGACTATGTCGTGGAGCAGCAGCGACACGGGAACGCGCATGATGGCAAGCGGCCGCGCGATCGCAGACGCGGCTGGCACCCCAATGATCACGGCGACCGCCGGCAGCCTGAACGCCACGGCGAGTCTCACCGTTCTCAATACGCCGCCAGGCACGAACGTGGTCACGAAACCGATCGACAGCGCGACCGGCGGAACTCCGGCCACGATTACATTTGCAAGCGTCACCACTGCCGGATCGACGTCGGTCACGAGCAGCGGGAGCGGGTCGACTCCACCTGCCGGATTTCAGACCACGAATCCGCAGCGGTATTACAACATCACGACGACTGCGACCTATATCGCCCCAATCACGATCTGCATCAGCTACGCAGGGTCGCTGTCGTCGTTTCCTCCGCAGCTGTTCCACTTCGAGGGTGGCGTTTGGAAGGACGTCACGACGTCGATCGACACCATCCACGAGATTGTTTGCGGAGAAGTGAGCTCGCTCTCGCCATTCGCTCTGTTCGTCCGCCTCGTCAATCATCCGCCCATCGCCGACGCCGGCGCGGATCAAGCCGCGGAGTGTGGAACGCGCGTCACACTCGACGGCTCGCATTCCAGCGATCCCGATCACGACCGCCTGACTTACGTTTGGACAGGAAGCTTCGGGCGCATCGAGGGACGCATGGTGAGCGTTTTTCTTCCGGCCGGCGCCAACGTCGTGACGCTAACCGTCAGCGATGGCTTCACGACCGCAAGCGACACGGTGGCTGTCACGATAAGCGACACGGTCGCGCCGGCGATTCGAACCGTGACAGCGACGCCGAGCGTTCTCTGGCCTCCGAATCACAAGATGATTCCGGTGACCGTGACCGTTGCGGCGTCCGACATCTGCGATCCGGCTGTGCGTTGCCGGATCGTCGAGGTCACCAGCAACGAGCCCGACGACGAAGCGTGGAAGATCGACGGCGACCTCACCGTGCAGCTGAAAGCGGAGCGATCGGGCAACGGAAATGGACGCCTTTACACAATCACCATCCGCTGCACTGACGCATCAGGCAATCCGTCCAGCAAAACGACCGTCACTGTGACTGTGCCGCGATCGGCGCCCTGACCGGCGCGGATCTTGCGATCTGAGCCGTTATGCGATTCACATCGATGCTCGCGGTCTTAATCCTGGCGGCGGCGTGTAATCAAAAATCAGAGACGCGGACAACGGTCGACAGTACCGGTACGACTCAGACGAAAACCACGACCGTTACCGCGACCGTCCCTGCGATCGATACGACGGCCACTGCCGAGGCAAAACGTGAAGCCAAGGCGGCCGTCAAAGACGCCGCGCACGCCACCGGTACCGCTCTAGAGAAGGCCGGCAAAGAAATCCAGAAGCGGTCGAAGCGGCCCTAGCGCTCGGAATG
>QHVX01000463.1:1530-2647 GCA_003222375.1 Acidobacteriota bacterium | reverse complement strand
GATCGACGTTCGGCGGAGCCTGCATCGTCATTCCGCCGTGCTGCATTCCGGCCATCGAACCGCCGTGCTGCATGCCAGGCATATTTGCGTGATCCATCCCGGCCATCTTCGTGTGGTCCATTCCTGCCATCTTGGAGTGGTCCATGCCGGCCATCTTCGAATGGTCCATCCCTGCCATCTTCGCGTGGTCCATGCCGGCCATTTGCGAGTGATCCGCTTCCGCCTGATGTCCTCCATGTCCGCCTTCGCCGACCGGTATGCCCTTCGTCAAGGCATTGCGATAGGCGGCCGCGCTCTTGCTGGCTATCGAACTTTTACCGCCGCATGCCGCGGCCAGCAGCAAGGAAAGAATGAGTAACGTTGTCTGTGTCGCCTTCATGAGGAGCTCCTGCATTGCGCTCTGCGAAAAAATATGAAAACGCAAAAATCGCGCGATGAACGCGCGAAGGCGGGATCAGATGCGGAGGGTATCGAGAAGCTGCAGGCGCAATCCGACGTCGCGATCGCAACGCGTAGCGCCGAGGGTGATGAAACTCCGGTAGGTGACGGAGTTCGATGCCGACGCGATCGCGTTCGTGGTCATGAATGCCGGCAGGACGAGGCGTCTGATTTGCTGCTTTTCAGGCGCCGGCGTCGCGTCGCGGTGCTCGCCGCGGGCATCGTGCGTCAGAAACGACTTCGCGATCGAACACAGCGGCATCACCCGGTGAAGAACGCGATGAAACGGCAACACGCAGCAGCCGAATAGAAACGTTGCGGCGACGATCGCCGGGATCGTCGAGCCCGCGATCAAAGCCACAGCGAGAGCGGCGCGCTTCATCATCGGCGAGCTATGCAACTCTCTTTCCTCATTGAAAAGTTCCTCAGCGCGCTGGGCGCAATCCAGCCAGAATGATGCTAACCAGCCGGCGAACCGCCGCCTTGGACGGCAGATTGCTCGCCGCGGTGAGAGCGTGCAGACAGTAGCCCGCAAGTTCGGCGGGCGCGACATCATTCCGGATGTCACCGGTCTCTACCCCTTCGGCCAATAGGTTTCGCACGAGGGCGTTCAGCCGACGCTGCGCGCGTACCATGTGCTCCCCTCGATGCAGGAATGCCGCAAGCCCGGTGGGTTCGT
>QHVX01000463.1:0-1489 GCA_003222375.1 Acidobacteriota bacterium | reverse complement strand
CGGTGAGATATTCGAGGTGGCGCGTGATCTGCCGTTCGTGCCAGGCGATCAGAATCGCTTCCACATCCGGGAAATATTTGTACAGCGTTGCGCGGCCGATGCCGGTCTCCTCGGCAATCTTCGACATCGTCACAGATGTAAGGCCGTGCTCGGCCACCAGCGCGGCGGTCGTGTCCAGCGTCGCTTCGCGAACCGCCTGGCGGTGCTCCTCGATCGTCTCGCTCCATAGCTTCGGCACGACGTTAGTATACGTAGAGACATGTTGATTTGACATCGACATAGTGTCTCGATAAACTTCCAGCGCCATGAACGAAAACACGGGCACGCCGCGTTGGGTGAAAGCGTTCGGAATCGTCGCTTTTGTCCTGCTCGTGTTGTTCGTCGTTCTCCATCTCACCGGCAACGGCCTCGGCGGACTCCACGGCATTCGGTGACTTCGATCCGCAAACTTGCGCTCACCGGACATGTCACTTCCTCGGTCGGCTGGCTTGGCGCTGTCGCCACGTTCCTGGCCCTTGCCGTCGCTGGTCTGATCAGCAAGGATGTCCAGAGGGTGCGCGCCGCCTATCTCGCAATGGAGCTGATCACGTGGTTCATCATCGTCCCGTTGTGCGTGGCTTCGCTGCTCACCGGCGTCGTCTCATCGCTGGTCAGCACATGGGGCCTCTTCCGGCACTATTGGGTCTTGATAAAACTGCTGCTGACAGTTTTTGCGACCATCCTCCTGGTGGTACACACGAAGCCAATTGGGTATGTCGCATCTGTAGTCGCAAAGACGACAATATCGAGCGGCGATCTACGCGCCGTGAGGATTCAGATCGTGGCCGACGCCGGCGCGGCCTTACTGGTGCTGGTCGTCAATACAACGCTGGCGGTGTACAAGCCGCGAGGCGTGACGCCGTTTCACTGAAAAGTTCCGCGCGCCACGTGGATGCGTTTCGTTTTCGCCGACTGCTCGGTCCAGGCGAAGTAGACCTGCCTTCCCATGCGAGCGATCCGCGGAAACCCGGCGGCTCGCGCAGCGCTGGAGTCCGCAACCTTTATCGCCGGCTCGATCTGACGATTGCTGTGCACGCGGCGCGCTCGAATTTCCGCTCCTTCGCCCCTTTGTTCCAGCCAGGTGACGAGCGCTGTGGCGGCATCGAGCATGACGATGTCGACTCGGCCGGCAGGATTGCCGTCATCGATCGCGACCGCTTCGCCAAATGTCGCGACGCCGTCATTTGAGAACGCGGCGTAAACGCGGCCTTTGTTGTCCGCGCCGCTGAACCACGCCACCGCGGCATGCTCGCCGATGGCGTCGATCTGCGGTCCGTTGACGGGACATCCATTGATTTTCCATCCGTCGCGGCGAACGAGCCGCGGCGATGCCCATCTGCTTCCGGTACGACGGACGACGGCGATGTCGCGGACATCATCGTTGGATCGATCGCGATAGACGATCACGGCGCCTTTCGACGTCATCGTCATGCCGGTCGTGCAGCACTCG
>QHVX01000100.1:9009-15330 GCA_003222375.1 Acidobacteriota bacterium | reverse complement strand
CCTGCGGCCGTGATGCGGAACTCGTCCGCGCCCGCGAGGATGTTGCCGGTCGCGTGCGATAGGGTGTAGAAGCCCTGCAGCTCGAAACGATCGCCGAGGCGCGCATGTCCGCCGATGTTCAGTCCGTTGTATTTCGCGAAACCATTGCCCATCCAGAGACGGAAGTTGCCGAACGCCGGGAAGCGCCGCTTGCCGGTCGACGGATCGGTTGGATTCGCACGGAAGCGGAACGGAATGTCCTTGTAGCTGATGTGCGATCCGTCGACATTCAGTCCGAGCCACGGATTGACCTGCCACGAATATCCGAGCGAGAACTGATCGGAGTACGGAGTGGCGAGCGTGGGAGAAGCGACTTCGTTCGGTGGAGGAACCTGACTGCCTGTGATTTGATTGGGCGGCAGCGGCTGGCCGGGCTGAAAGAACGTGCCGTTCGCGTTCTTGATCCCTTTGGGATCGCTGTTGTTGTAAACGACCCCGTAATTCGACTGCACAGCCGCTGCGGGGAACAGAATGGTGGCATTGGTGTATGGGAAATCGTAGTAACGACCGTAGCCGCCGCGGATGATGTTCTTCGAATCGGCGTGCAGGTCGTAAGAGAAGCCGATCCGCGGACCCCAGTTGTTGGTGTCGTTCTTCAGCTTCCCACCGCCGCCGTTCTTGAAGGGCTGCAGGTACGCCTCGTTGTACTTCGTCTGCGTTGAGAGCGTCTGCCAGATTGGATTCGTGTGCTGATCGAGATCGAATCCTTTCCACAGGTCGTACCGCAGGCCGGCATTGATGGTGAGGCTCTTGGTCACTGCGATGTCGTCCTGCACGTAGTAGTTGTACTGCTTGACGGGAGTCTTGTTGCCGAAGAAGCCGCCGAAGATCGTGATGTCGGCAACCGGCGCTCCCTGTTTGTCGGCGGTCAGTGTGTACTGGCCGGTGGTGCCGACCGTGAAGTCGCCGCCCAGGATCGGCTCGTCGATGTAGTTCGCGCCGACTTTGAAGTCGTGGCGCATCGCGCCGAAGCTCATGGACCACGCGAAGTCGTCCTTGAATTGGCGTTTTACCTGTGTCGTCGATTGCGGCGCGTTGATGCTCTGTCCGATCGAGACGCCCGACGGATAGACGATCGTGGGGTCAGTGGAATCCGGGCTGATCGAATTCTTGAAGTGCGTGTCCTGGAAGAGAAATTCGTTCAACTTGTCGGAGCTGATCTGCCAGGTATGCCCGGCCAGGAACGAATGATACGTATTCGTGATCGTGCCAAGAGCACTCGGCAGGATGACCGGGCTGGCGCCGTACTTGTCTGAATTCCTCTGCATGCCGTAGCGAACCTGAAGGAACTGCTTGGCGTTGACGTCGGCGCTGGCCTTGGCCGTCAGAAGGTTGTCCTTGAACGGAGTGGGGATCGCCTTGCCGTCGAAGTCCGGATAAATTCCTTTGGTTTGGACGATGTAGGTCGTCGGCCGTTCGGTGCGCTCACCGGTGACGAAAAAGTGCGCGCGATCTCTGATGATCGGGCCTCCGAACGACGCGCCGTACTGATTGCGGCGATACGGCGACTTGCCGCCTCCACCGAGCTTTTCACTCTCGGATTCCGAGTTGAGGCTCTTGTCGCGATAAAACTCGTAAGCGCTTCCCTCGAAGGTGTTCGTGCCGGTCTTGGTGACCACCGTCAGCACGCCGCCGGTGGTGCGGCCGAATTCGGCTTTGTAGGCCTGCGTCTGAATGTTGAATTCCTGCACCGCTTCGATATTGAAGTTCTGCAGCGCGCCGCCGATGGTGTCATCGGTGTTGTCGCCGCCGTCGATGACGAAATTCACATTGCGGCCGCTGCCGCCGTTCAGCGCGATGGTCATCTGTCCCGGCTTGGTTGGGTCAGCGTTGACAGAGAGCGTCGTTCCCGGCGCAAGTGTGCCGAGGTTCGCGAACTGACGGCCATTGAGAGGAAGATTCTGAATCTCCTTCTGGCTCACGACCGTGCTCACCGCTGGTGTGGTCTCGACAAGCGGAGCCGACGCCGTGACCGTGATCTGTTCTTTGACCGCCGCCTGCTTGAGCGCGATGTTCAACTCGCGCTCCTGCGCGACGTTCAATTCGACATTGCGCGTCGTCACGGATGCAAAGCCCGAAAGGTCGGCGGTGACGGTGTAAGTGCCGACGGGCAGCGATGGAAAACGATACGCACCATCGGTTCCCGTCACTACCGATCGATTGAAGCCGGTAGCATTGTGCGTGGCCGTGACGGTAACGCCGGGCAGCGCACCGCCTGATGCGTCGGTCACGGTTCCGCCGAGACCTGCGCCGCCTGTCTGCGCAAACGCGGCCGTTGCGGTCAGAAGTACAAGTAGGGTCAGGACAATACGAGACATTGGTCTCTTCACATGGACCTCCTTCGGATCCGAAATTGGGCCGACTATAGACCAACTCACTGCGTCCGCGGTAGTCGTGCGAGAAGCGTTTCGGCTGCTTTCCTCTGTGCATTCCCCTTCGGTAAGTGCGTCACGAGCCGTTGCAGCTCGGCCCTTGCGCCAGGGACGTTGCCGGCCAATTGCAGCGCGATCGCTCGATTGAGCCGCGCTTCGTAGAAGTTAGGCGCAGCCGCCAGCGCCCTGTCGAAATCGGCGATCGCCTCCGCCGCCCGCCCTTCCTGCACCGCGATCACACCAAGACCGTTCAGCGGATCGGCGTAGGCCGGAGAGATCTCCAGCGCTTTTCGATAAGCCTTTTCCGCATCCGCACTGCGGCCGGTAGACCTCAAAACGTTTGCGAGATTGTTCCAGGCGCGGGCGTTGCGGCGGTCGAGATCGATCGCTTTTCGGAATTCCGTTTCTGCGCCGTTCGCGTCGCCGCTCTCGATGTCGGCGATGCCCAGGACGTTGTGTGCGTCGGGACGGCGCGGATCGAGCCTCACCGCCTCGCTCGCGACTTCTTTCGCCTCGGCTGTCCGTCCACGTTCTTGCAGAGCTGACGCGAGGTTGTACCAGGCGTCGGCATCGGAAGGAGAGAGTGCGACCGCCTCGCGGTAGAGCGCGATTGCGCGATCGATCGCGCCATGGATCTTGTAAGCGCGGGCCAGCGTCGAGCGGAAAACGGGATTGGAGGGATCTTCGCGGACGAGTCGTTCGAGGTCGTCGACCGAATTTTTCGCCTGCGCCTCCTCGTAGCGCCGGAAAAGCGGCGCCATCTCTCGCGGATCGCGTCCAGTGCCCTTCGTTGCCGCGCCAGGCGCGACGTAGCCGAGGCTGGCGAGCTTCGCGCGGGTCTCGGCGTCGACCGTGCCGGTTGTGGCAATGGCAGTCGCAGCGATCGCGTCGAGGTTCTTCGCGAGCTGACCGTAAACGCGGCGCTGATCATCGATGATGTTTTTCGTTTCCGCCGGATCGCGGGCGAGATCGAACATCTCCGAAGTCGCGCCGCGAATCAGCTTGATGTTTCCGCTGCGGATCGATGTCAGGCCGCTCCATCCGAATGATTTCGCGTACTCCGATTCGGCGTAGAGCTCCTTGTCACCTGTCATCGACAGCCCGCACATTCTCGCGATCATGGGAGCAATGTCGGCAGTGCTGATTGGTTGTCGGTTCTCGGTTGTCGGTTGTCCCCAACCCGCCACGATCAGCGGGACGTGTAGCGTCGATTCGTAGAGCAGCAATCCGTGCGTCAGCTCTCCATGTTCGCCGAGCGATTCGCCGTGATCGCCGACCACGACAACGATCGTGTTCGCGCGATCGATCGCGCTCAGAATCCGGCCGGCTTGCGCGTCGACGTAGGCGACTTCGCCGTCGTAGGTCTGCGGAAACGGCGCAGGCGGCGCGTACGGCGCGTGGGCATCGTAGAGATGGATCCACGCGAACCATGGACGCGCATCGGCGCGTCGCAGCCAGGTGAGCGCACGATCGACGGTCTCGCTGCCGCGGCGCTCAGCCTCGAACGTCGTGGCGGTGTCGTTCGGATCGCGCGCGATCGCGTCGTCGTACGTTTCGAATCCGCGCGAAAGGCCGAAGCGCCGATCGAGAACAAACGCGCTGACGAATGCGCCCGTTCGATATCCGGCTTTCGAGAAAACAGTCGCCAGCGTCGGCCGATCGGGAAATGATCCCACGCCGTTGTTTCGCAGCCCGTGATGCAGAGGAAGCAGACCGGAAAGAATGGTCGCGTGCGAAGGCAAGGTCAGCGGCGCAGCGCAGTCGGCCTGCCGGAACCATTCCCCGCTCTTGGCGAGCTTCATCAGATTGGGCGTTGCGGAGGTGATGCGATCGGCGCGGAAAGTGTCGAGCGTGATCAGGAGAACGTTGGGATGCTGCGGCGCGCGCCTACAACTCAGCGCGATGAAAAAAAGAATGAGGGCAGATCTCCGCACCCGCCCAAAATAAAGAAAGGTGGCGCCGAAGCGCCACCTTTCATGGAAGCCTGCTTTCGAAACGTCTAGAAGATCAACCGAGCGCTGAGCCGAACTTCGCGCGGACTCTGAAACGCGTTCGCCTTTCCGTACAGCGGGTCGACAAAGCATTTCTGCCTCGCACACAGCGCCTTTGGATCAAAGCCGTTGAAGAACGCCTGCGCTTCCTGGTGCGAGCCGACGCCAAAGTTCTTCTTCCCGGTTGCGTCGCTCGGATCGGGGAAGCGGAGATTCTCGCTGCGGTAGACATCGTGAATGTTCAAGGCCGTCTTCGTATCGAAGAGGTTCAAGACATTGACTCCGAGTTGTAGCGCATAGGCACCGAAACGGATGTCATGAGTGAGATTGAGATCCGTTTGCTTGAGCCACGGCGAGCGACCGATGTCGCCTCGGCCGTTGGCGAAGAACGGGATGTTGGCAACCGAAAACTCCGTCTGGAACGGTGTGCCGCTGCCGACGTACTGATGGACTCCGACGTTCGTGCTGAACGGGAACGAGTAGACCACCGACGCTTTAAACTGATGTGGACGATCCGTCGCCAGCTTGCCGACGACCGGCTTTCCTTGGGCATTGAACAGATTGAACAGACCGTCGAAGGCGCGATTGACGTTTGGTGAAGTGCGTGCGTTGCCGGTGCCAACCGCTTCATCGGAATTTGCCAGTCCGGAGTAATTCCCCTTGAGCTGACTGTAGACATAACTCGCGTGCAGCGACAGCCGGTGAGCAAACCTGCGAATGAATTCGATGTCCAGGCCGGTGTAGTCGCGTTTCGCCCTTGGCATGGATGGCAAATCCGATCCGAGGATGTGTTGTGCGACTCCCTCGCCAGGATTGGCGATGAAGAACTGCTCTTCCTGAGAGCCATCGGGAAGTGTGACCAGAACGCCGGTGTCTTCGATGGTCCGAACGAGATGCTTCCGGCTGAGACGAACACCAACGGCAGACGTCGGCGTCAGCTCATGCTGCAGGCCGACGGTGAACTCCTCCTGCTGCATCGGTTTCAGTTTCGGATCGATCAGATTGAGATCGGCGGCATTGGCCGGATGTCTGAAGTCGACGTTTTGAACGAACGTTGCTCCGTTACATGTCGGACGCTGCGCGATGGAGTTCGTGATTCCCTGGCAGTTGAGCGACAGATAATCCGGGTTGTTCAGATCGAAAGAAGCGTCGATCCATTTCTCACCGCCGAACGAGCCGCGCGGCAACTCCATCTTCATGATGTCGTAGAACCTGCCGTAACTGCCGTACGCTTTCGTACGGCCGTCCCCACGAACGTCATATGAGAAGCCGAGGCGGGGGGCCAGCTTGTCGCCAAATCCCCAATTGACCGCATAGTGCCCGGTGACGCCTTCGGTGGCGTAGGACGGGATCTTTTCCTGCTCCGCGCGCACGCCGATGTTGAGCGTCAAGCGATCGCGAGCTGTGCTCCAGCTGTCCTGCAGGAACAATCCGAGGTTCTTGCTGGTGACGTCGCCGCTTCGGGTGAATTGACGAACGCGGACCGCGCCGTATTTTCCGCGTGTCCCGGTCAGCGGGTTGGCTCGATTCCAATAAAGGGTTACGCGGTAGTTCTGCTCACCGTCGAGCACGTTGTTCTTCAGATTCTCGATCTGCACGCCGCCCTTCAAGCGATGCGTGCCGAGGATCTCCGGAAACCAGGACGAGTCGAGATTGATGTTGTCGCGTGTATAGGCGTCTTTCCGCGTCGAGAAATTTGTCGGGATGCTGTTGAAGCCGGAAGGATGCACCTGACCCGGTGGCACTTCGGGAAAGACGCTATTGGAACCCGAGAAGATGAAACGCGGATCGCTGGAGATCCCCGACTGCCGGTAGTTCCGGTAGAAGCGGCCCCCGCGGAGACTGTTGTACCACGACGAATTGGCAACAAAATCGGCGTAGCCGGATGCAGTCCAGTTCGTGAATCGATCGTTCTTTCC
>QHVX01000100.1:7330-8991 GCA_003222375.1 Acidobacteriota bacterium | reverse complement strand
TACCCGCTGTTGTTGAAGGCGAATTTGTAAAGGAATTTCGAAGTCGCGCTTCCGGACAGATTGACAGTGCCGTTGTCTCGGCGGAAGTCCTGCGAGTACGACTGCGTAAAGCTTTCCGGCGTGCGGTCGATGCTCTGGAGCGCCGGTTCATACGCGGCGAAAAACCACAGACGGTCTCGAACAACCGGTCCGCCCAGCGTGAAGCCCGGCTCCACGACTTTGTTGTCATCTCGAGGATAGAGGTGATACTCGGAAGCATTCGGATCGCTTGCAGTGATCTGCAGCGTCGGACGCACCGAGCCGCCCAGTGAACGGTCTGTGTAGTAAGCCCCTACGAAACCCTTCAGATCATTCGTGCCGGTTTTGGTGATGACGTTGATCACGCCACCAACGGCGCCGCCAAACTCTGCCTGATAGCCTGCCGATTTGACCTGGACTTCGTCGACGAAATCGGTGACCAACACCTTGCCTGCGACACCGGTTTGCGGGTTCGTAGTGTCGACACCATCCATGATGTATTTGTTTTCCGACCCCGAGGCGCCATCGACAGTGATGCCGCCCGCCTTCGGATCGTTTCTCGCTCCAGGCGCCTGAGCGGCGATCGAGGTGAAGTCGCGTCCCTTAGGCAGCCTTTCAAAGACCTCCGAACGCACCGAAGTGGCGGTGGCGCTGGAAGTCACATCGACGATTGGCGCTTCCGCGGTCACTGTGACCGTTTCTGCGACCACCGCGACTCGCATTGCCAGATCGACTTTCTTTGGCGCGCCAAGCACGACCTGCATGCCTCTGACAGTGGTCCTCTGCATTCCGGCCAGCGAAGCACTGATCGTATACATGCCCGGAGGAACCGCCGGGAATCGGTAGCGGCCCGCCGTGTCGGTCTGCGTTGAGAGTCGCTGACCTGCCGCACTGACCGCCTCGACTGTGACTCCCGGAAGCGCCGCACCTGACTGATCGGTCACGACACCTTCAATCGTGGCCGTCTGCTCTTGTGCGGCAACTGGAACTGCGGAAAGCACTAAAAGTGCGACTGCAAGCAACGGAAAAAAATGCGATGCAAGACGCTTCATCTTCGTCCTCCTGATTACCCCTGATTTGTCTGGAGCGAGCTGCCGCGCGGAATATATGACCGTGTTACAAGACAGTCAACAGACAGTTACAACGGGATGTTGCCGTGCTTCTTGGGCGGGTTTTTGTCGCGCTTGTTGCGCAGCATGGCGAAGGCGGTGATCACCTTCCGGCGCGTGAATCGCGGCTCGATGATCTCGTCGATGTATCCGCGCTCGGCAGCGATGTATGGGTTGGCGAACTTCTCCTTGTACTCGGCAATCTTCTGATCGCGATCGTAGGAGCCGCGATAAAGAATATTGACCGCTCCCTCCGCGCCCATGACCGCGATCTCGGCGGTCGGATAGGCGAAGTTCATGTCGGCGCGGATGTGCTTCGAGTTCATCACGCAGTACGCACCGCCGTAGGCCTTCCGCGTGATCACCGTGATCTTCGGCACGGTCGCTTCGGCGAGCGCGTACAGCAGCTTCGCGCCGTGGACGATGATGCCGCCGTACTCCTGGTCCGTTCCCGGCAGGAATCCCGGCACATCTTCGATCACCAATAACGGGATGTTGAACGCGTCGCAGAAACGGACGAATCGCGCGCCCTTG
>QHVX01000100.1:0-7240 GCA_003222375.1 Acidobacteriota bacterium | reverse complement strand
GACGACGAGATTGCGCGCGAAGTGCTGGTGCACTTCCAGAAAGTGACTTTCGTCGGCGATGGTTTTGATCAGATCGCGGATCTCGTAGGGCTGATTCGGATTTTCGGGGATGAAGCTGTCGAGCTGCGCATCGACGCGATTGATGTCGTCGCTGGTCGCGATCTTCGGCGGATCGTCGAGATTGTTCGACGGAATGAACGACAGCAGCTCGCGGATCGTGGCCAGGCAGTCTTCATCGGAGTCGGCCGAGAAGTGCGCGACGCCGGAGATCTGATTGTGCGTCTCCGCGCCGCCTAACTTTTCCTTCGTGACCTCTTCGTGCGTGACGGTTTTGATGACGTCGGGGCCGGTGACGAACATGTAGCTGGTGCGCTTGACCATGAGAATGAAATCGGTGATGGCGGGCGAGTAAACCGCGCCGCCGGCGCACGGGCCCATGATCGCGGAGATCTGCGGGATCACGCCGCTTGCCAGCGTGTTGCGCAGAAAAATATCGGCGTACCCGCCCAGCGACACGACTCCTTCCTGGATGCGCGCGCCGCCGGAGTCGTTGAGACCGATCATCGGCGCGCCGTTCTTCATGGCCAGGTCCATGATCTTCACGATCTTGGCGGCGTGCGTTTCGGAGAGCGATCCGCCGAAGACGGTGAAGTCCTGGGCAAATGCGTAAACCAGTCTTCCCTGCACCGTCCCGTAGCCGGTGACCACGCCGTCGCCCGGAACGCGCTGCTTCTCCATCCCGAAATCGGTGTTGCGATGCACGACCAGCTGATCGAGCTCCTGAAACGATCCGGGATCGAACAGCAGCGTGACGCGCTCGCGGGCGGTCAGCTTGCCTTCGTTGTGCTGGCGCTGGATGCGCGCATCGCCTCCGCCTAACTCACTCTCGCGTTTGCGCCGCTCCAGCTCTTCGAGATTCATGGCGATTCGTCATCCTGAGCCGCGCAGACGGCGAAGGATCTCGTGCGCGTACGGTATCGCATCTGGAGATCCTTCGCTGCGCTCAGGATGACGCTTGGCGTCACAACACGAAATTCCGTTCCGTCGCGACGCGCAGCATCTCGTCGGCCAGCTCGGTGTCGGATGGCTCGCGTTCGCCGATTGTCTTCGCCAGACGGCCGCGGGCCTCCATCTCGATCGAGTCGTAGGCCTGAAAGTTGTCCTCCAGCGTGCGCGTCACGATCTGGATGCCGATCTCCGCGTCGCCGAATTCAACCAGACCGCGGTCCTCGAGGCGATTGACGATCGCGCGCGCGAGGAACTCGATCTGCTTGATGTTGGTCGGCATCTCGGCTCGATTCTAGTGCACTAAAGCATGAGTTCCGCGCCGAACGCACCGGCGCCGAACGGGTACCACGTCGCGGCCGGCCGGGCGGCGATGATCGGACGCAACGCCACAGTGATCGGGTAAGCCCCGCGGCCATCGACGCACAGGACGCGAATCTCGCGGCGCGAGACCGGCGCGAGAAGCGCCACGGCCTCCGGGACGTCGTCGTCGATCGCGCCAAACGGCGCGACGCGCAGATGGAACCACGCTTTTCGCGGCCGCACGCGATAGCTCGGCCGAAACCAGTTGGGCGGCTCATGCTCTGCGAGCTGTTCGCGAATCGCCTGGCCTTTGCCGTCATGCGGCGCTGTCGATTGCAGTTTCGCAATGGCAGTCAATGGCAACAACGCCGCGCCGAGATGCTCCGCTACGCGAATTTTTTTCGGAGGCTTGCGCTCTTTGCCGGCACGAATCAGCGCCGGCAGCGCGCGGCGTAGTGCGTCAAATCGAAATTCGGCGAAATCGAAAATGGCCCGCAACGGTGGTCGGGCAATCGAAAGATGGACGCGGCGCGTGTTTTCACGCCAGCCCACATCGCCAAACTGATGCGCCACGGCGCCCTCGCTGACGAAAAGCCGTTCGATGATCAGCGGGCGCTCGACGATCGATTCGATCTCGGCCGCCGCCCCATCGACGGCGTTCGCATCAGGAGAGCGGAGATCGAGCGCGTCGCCGAGGGCACGGGTGCGGAAGAGGGCGTCGGACTCGATCGCTTCGCCCGCCTCGTCGACCAGCACCAATTGTTCGCCCTCGCGGCGCACCGACCGTCCCCACTTCCGGTAGACCTCGCTCAACGCAGCGCCGCCGTCACCATGACCGGTGCGTGTGAAGCGACGTACAGCTCCTGACCTTCACGCGAACAGATTACGCCCGGATAGCGAATCGGATCGCCGGCAGCACCGCGGAGCGCGCGCGAAATATGTATACGTAATCCATGTACGGTAAATGGTAATATTCTCTGCGCTTTCTTGCCGCTGACGTGATCCGCGACTGCCACGTCGATCGACACCGACTCCGACAACGGTTCGTAAGTGCCGCCGCTCACCAGAAAAACTTCGATGCGCTCCGGCGGCAGGTCGAAGGGCGCGCGGACTTGCTCGAAATGCAGGCTCGTCATGCGACGCAGCGGCACGTCGCGAAACGACTCGCGCCGCAGCGCAGCCGGCGCCTCACCGTCGATCAGATTCGCGACCCGCCCGTCGCGGGCAACGTCGCGCGCGCGAAGCCACGGCGGCCACTGGAGCCCGGAATGCGCGTGCTCCGCGGCGTGGCCTATGGCCTCATGCAACAGCACGGCGCCCGAGCCGTTGCGCCACACGATCGGCAGCGGGCGTGTGGGCGGTGGGGCGGTCGGGGGGCGGAGGAGGCGCTTCAGAGCATCGTAGTCGCCGGCAGCTTCCTCGGGAGTGGTGACAACCGAGACTCCGTCGATCGTGATCGTGATCGTCGACTCGACGCCTGCCGCGATGGCAGTGACCACGCCGCGAACGCGCGCGCCTTTCAGCGCTTCGGTCGCGCTGCGCAGCCGGTCCACCTCGGCATCGCAGTCGGCTCGCAATTTCCCCGCGAGCTCGCCGTCGTCGATCTGGTCGCGTGCGACGATCTTGCGCCCGCTGGTGACCGCCTGTCCCTCGCTCGAACGCGATTCCGCCAGGGCGCCGCGCACCCACAACTCCTCGCGACGAACCATGACGAAGTGGTCTTCGGCGTTCAATTCATCTGATAGTTGAATGTCCTATTTTGCGCGTTGAACGTAACCGATAATCGGTGCGCAACGCCCGGCGCGAAGTTCAGCCTCGGGATGGTGTGATGCTCCTGGATCGTCAGTGACGGGATCACGACCCAGATCTCGACATCGGCGGTCTTCGGCGTGATCTCCTTCGTCGCGCTGACCTCGCGCGGAACCTTGCGCTTCAGCAGAAAACGTCCCGTCTCCATCCACAGGTTTTCGTGCGTGACGACTTCGCCGCCGACTTTGACCATGATGTAGCCGTCGGCCACCGGGCTGTTCATGTAGACCGTCATCTGCGCCGGTCCGGCGACCGGATGGACCACTGCCTTCGCCTGCGTCCGTCCGCGGGTGGTCGTCACGACCGCCTGCGTTGTAGTTGCCTGCTGTTGCGTCACACGTTGTGCTGCCTTCGACCGCTCTTCGTTGTCCGCTTCCTGCTGCGCCAGCTTCAAATAGTTCGCGGCGTCCTCGGAATTCGGGTTGAGATGGAATGCGTCTTCGAAAGCTCTGACCGCCTCCGCGAACTGGCGGTTGTTGAAGTAGACCATCCCTTCGTCAAATCGCGACTTCGCGAGAGTCTCCTGCTGCTTGTTGCTCTCCGCACGCTGCCGGATCTCGGAGAGCTTCGACAGCAGCGTCGCGACGTACGGCGACTGCGGCGCGATCTTCGCGAGTTGATCGAATTTGTCGAACGCGTCGTTGACCCGCCCTTGATGCAGAAGCTGATTGCCCTGCAGGCGCAATTGCTTTTGGCGCGCGATCCTGGATTCCCACGCCGTGTCGGCGACCGGAATCGAGGGCCGTTTGGCGCGAATCGCCGCAACCGCGATGAGGAGTGCGAGGACCAGGACACCGGCGATCGAGAAGAAGATGGCGGGCGCGACCGGCGTCCGCCAGAGCGGCATCGCCCGGACGCCATCGAGAGTCTTGCGCATGAGATCCGACGGGCGCGGTCGGGGCATCGAAATTGGTTTCCCTAATGCCGGTGCAGCCGGAACAACTGCCGCACCGGCCGCTGCTGCGGCAGCGACCGTTCCGTGGGGATTCGCGCGCAAGACGGGACGCGGATTCTCCGTGGCCGGGCTCGCCTGCGGAAACGGAATCTCGATGGTTGGAATCCGGTCGTGATCGCGCGTGATCATCGTCGGCTCTTCCAGCATCGGCTCGTGTTGCTTCATCGGGAGCTCGCCGCGCACAACGGCGCGCAACGCGCTCGCGAAGTCGCGTCCGCGCTGATACCGTTTGGCAGGATCTTTCGCGAGTGCGAGCTGCATGACTTCGTCGTAGCCATCGGGAATCTGCGGGTTGATCTCGTGCAGCGGCGGGAAAGCCTCGTGCACGATCTTGTACGAGATGGAAGTCAGCGAATCGCCACCGAACGGTTTCCGGCGCGTGAGACATTCGTAGAGACAAATCCCGAGGGAGAAGATGTCGGTGCGACCGTCGACGGGCGCGCCGCGGATCTGCTCGGGAGCCATGTAGTTCGGCGTTCCGAGAAATTGTCCGGTGGTGGTGAGATTTCCGCCCGACGCGATCTTCGCGATGCCGAAATCGGTGATCTTCGCTCGATTGCCTTCCACGAGGATGATGTTCGCGGGCTTCACATCGCGATGGACGATGCCCTTCGAATGCGCGAAGTCGAGGGCGTCGGCGACTTGCGCGATGATGTCGCCGATTTCGTCGAAGCTGAGCGGTCGTCCTTGCGCGAGGATCTCCTTCAGGTTGTGACCCTCGACGAATTCCATCGCGATGAATGAGGTGCCGCTCGTATCATCCTGACCGATGTCGTGCACGGTCACGATCGCAGGATGATTCAGGATTCCGGCGGCCTGCGCTTCACGGACGAATCGCTGCTGGAATTCTTTGGTCTCATCATCGTCGCCCGGCCGGATGCGGATTGTCTTGAGGGCCACCAACCGTCCGATGAGCGGGTCTTTCGCTAAATAAACGACGCCCATCGCTCCCTTGCCGAGCTCGCGGACAATCTCGTACCGAGCGAGCTTCACCTTTCGCTCTCCGCGATTTTCCGGCCCCGATTCAAGGGGAGACCCATAGGCCGTCAATGATAACTCCTGCAAAAAATAGGGAATTGCCGCGCGCTGAAGAACGCGGTCTCGGTCCCGTGGCGTTTTAATTTATCATCTACGTCCGATTTCGACATCCCCCATGCGAGGACATCCATATGAAGGTCTATTCGAGTTCAGAGATCCGAAACGTTGCTGTCGTCGGCCATAACGACACCGGCAAAACCACGCTCGTCTCCCAGCTTCTGTTCAACGCCGGGGCAACGACCCGCCAGGGCCGCATTGAGGACGGCACGACCACGACCGACTTTGACCATGACGAGATCGAGCGGAAGCACTCGATTTCGGCCGCGATGGCCTATGTCGAGTGGAAAAACGTCAAAATCAACCTGCTCGATACGCCCGGTTTCGGCATCTTCCTGATGGAGGCGAAGGCCGCCATACGGGTGGCCGATGCGGCGGCGGTCGTCGTCAGCGGCGTCACGGGCGTCGAGGTCACGACCGAGAAAGTCTGGAAATTCGCCGATCAATTCGAGCTGCCGCGGCTGGTCATCATCAATAAGATGGACCGCGAGCGGGCGTCGTTCTCCCGCAGCCTCGAAGCACTCCAGAAAAAGTTCGGGAAGAATGTCGTTCCGATCCAGCTCCCGATGGGAGAGGAGAAGGATTTCAAAGGCGTCATCGACCTCGTCGCGATGAAGGCCTACAAGTACGCTGCGGATGGATCAGGCAAATTCGAAGCAATCGATATCCCTGCCGAATTCAAGAGCGAGGCTGCCGAATCGCGCGAAGCGCTCATCGAGAAGGTTGCCGAAGGTGATGACACGCTCATGGAGCGCTTCTTCGATTGAAGCGCGAGATCTCGCATCATCAGATCTTCCCGGTGCTTCTGGATTCGGCATCGCACAACATCGGCGGGCATCTGATCCTCGATGCATTCGTCGCGTTGCTGCCGTCTCCCGACGAAGTGAAGACCATCGATGGCCGCAACGCGAAAGGCGAAAAGATCACCTTCGATCGTCGCGCCGAGGCGTTTCCGGCAGCGTTGGTTTTCAAGACGTTCTCCGATCCATTCTCGGGACGCGTCTCGGTGTTTCGCATTTACTCAGGAACGCTCAAATCGGACACGTCGTACTGGAACACGACCAAGGACCACGAAGAGCGCATCGGAAAGCTGCAGCTTCTTCAGGGCAAGCAGCAGGCACCCGTTCCCGAGCTTCGCGCGGGCGACATCGGCGCGGTCGCGAAGCTGAAAGACATGCACACCGGCGAAACGCTGGCTGGAAAAGACCATCCGATCACCATCGAACACATTGCATATCCGGAGGCTGCCATTTCGTTCGCGATCGAAGGCAAAGCGCGCGGCGACGAAGACAAGATCGGCACCGCGCTCGCGCGGATCATGGAAGAGGATCCGACCATCCGGCTGCATCGCGACGAGCAGACGAAAGAGTTCCTGCTCAGCGGTCAGGGACAGCTCCACGTCGAGATCGTCGTTTCGAAACTCAAGAAGAAATATGGCGTGGACGTGATTCTCCATCCGCCGAAAGTTCCGTATCGAGAGACCATCACGAAGCCCGCCGATGCGCATGGACGCCACAAGAAGCAGTCGGGCGGGCACGGTCAGTTCGCGGACTGCAAGATCACGATCGAGCCGCTGCCGCGCGGAGCGGATTTCGAATTCGTCGACGAGATTTTCGGCGGCTCGATTCCGCGCCAGTACATCCCGGCTGTCGAGAAGGGAATTCAGGACGCACGCCGCAAAGGATTCCTGGCCGGATACCCGGTCGTCGACTTCCGCGTGCGGCTGCTCGACGGTCAGTATCACGACGTCGACTCGTCGGAAATGGCGTTCAAGATCGCCGGTTCACTCGCATTTCAACAGGGAATGGAGCAGGCCAAGCCGACGCTCCTCGAGCCGATCATGAAGGTCGACATCAGCGCGCCGACCGAATACGTCGGCGACTTGATGGGCGACCTGAATTCGCGACGCGGAAGGATGGAAGGCGTCGACGCCGAAGAGGACGTGCAGACTTTGCACGCCCGCGTGCCGCTGGCCGAGATGCTGACCTACGGCTCGACGCTGCGATCGATCACGCAGGGCCGCGGAAGCTTCCACATGGAGTATTCACACTACGAGGAAGTGCCGCGCAGCCT